>JBFKXV010000218.1:0-5212 GCA_041637935.1 Burkholderiales bacterium
AAATAACCTGACTTGACGCTGCGGTCACATGCCGCCCGGCCGGGCGGCACGCTCTACTACGCGACGATGATCGCCCGACGCAGACGACTCAGGTGCGACTTATCGCAACACTGCGAGATGCAGGCACAGCAGCGCTTCCACGACCAGTACGCCGTAGGTGAGCAAGGTACCCCAGAAACGACCGAAGCCAAACTGCTGTGTGAACGACAGCGCGTAACCGTGCAATAAGCGTCCGGCCAGTAGTGCCAGGCCGAGTACGTGAAGGACGATGGGCGGAGTTCCACCGAGCTCCAGAATCGCGAGCATGATGAGCGCCAACGGCACATACTCGGCAAAATTGGCGTGCCCGCGAACGACTCGCAGCATGCCCGGATCACCGCCGTCTCCGAGGGAGATTCCAGCGCGCCGGTGGCCAACCACGCGGTAGCTCAGTACCAGGAACCACAGCGCCAGTGAGCCCGCGTACAGCGCCGTTACCGTCAATGACATCGCTTGCACTTGTGGTTTCTCCTCAGTTTGTTGCGACCATGCTCGTTGCGGGTCGGTTCGTTGGGAATCGGTTCTATGGGAATTGAAACGCTTTGAACCGGTGCGTTGCGACGCGTGTCGTCTCGCCTCAGGCAAGTCGAGAAGTCTTCGCCACTCACTCGCCGATCAGTTCGGGTAAGACATCTGTGCGCCCGGCGTCTTGATCCTCGAGCGCCATGGGATCAGTGCCGCGATGCGTGCGCCAGCAGCCCGACTCAATGCGCTCTCCGATGAACGAGCGGTCGGCTGCCGCGTAGGTCCACGCCAGGCGCCTTGTGGAATGGCCGGTGTCGACTTCCACCAGCGTGCGTACGTATTCATTGCCATCAGCGGTATAACCACTAAACGTCTCGATTACGTCGAGTGTTTCAAGCACCGGCCCTGCATCGGAAAAACGCATGAATTCACCATGCACTTTGTCCTGCACGTGATGCTCATCCACGTCGAGCATCGGATAGTCCGACGCAGTTGCGTGCAGCCGGCCGCGCGCGCGACCTCGCACTGTTTCTTCCGGGCGGTGTTGCCGGATTGCATCGTGATTGGGTTCACCGCGCATCAGCGTGCCGTAGACGAACACACCATCGGCATCGGGCCGCGACGGTCGACCTTGCGCTGCGTTTTCGAGTTGTGTTGATGGCAAGCCAAACGACTTCAACCCACGCGAGACGATCTGCGTATATTCATCCGACGGCGGCACGAATCCTTCTTGTCGCTGCGGCGTCACCTGATAGGTTGTGACCGGCACAGGCCGGCCGCCGCGCGTAATGGCCATATGGGCAATGCGTGTATAGCAGCCCGCGGCCACGCTTTCCTTGATGTCGAGCACCTCCCAACCTGCGTCGGTGACTTCAAACAGCGCGCCGTGCACGAAGTGACCCTTACGCTGGCGAATATTCAATGCGCCGCCGGCACGCAGCACCGAGCGGTAATTAAATACCAGCTCGCAGTCAGGAAGAACCGCCGGACCGATCGGCTGCATGGTTGCCGGGTCGGCATCATAGCGGGCGCAAAACTGCGCCCAGTTCTCCGCATCGAGATTGGAACCGTAGGCGAAATAAATGGCCTTCGTCATATCATTTGCTCGTCACGCAAGGTCTTTGCCAATCAAAGTTGTCACTGTCGAAACTGCTGCCCGCCCTGTTCGCGGCGCCCTCGTAAAAGTCCCGCTACTCAATAGTCCGGCTACTCTGCGGCGGTCAGGACATGGACCGCGCGCTTGGCGATCATGTCCTTTACTTTCGCCCCAAATGCGGCCATGTGCGGTGCGGCCGCATGTGCCTTGAGCGCGTCGGCGTCCTGCCACTTCTCGATCACCATGAAGGTGTCGGGGCCCAAAGGAGTTTGAAAAGCGCCAAATTCGGCATCCACGACGGGGCCGTATTCGATGCATCCTTTTTCTGCGCGAACCGCAGCAAGATTGTCGCGCGCCGCTTCGAGAATTTTCTCGCGCTGACCCGGTTTGGCGGTGATGACCGCAACGACATGAATCATATTTCCTCCGGTTAAGTATGGGCAGAAAACCCGGGAACGGTACCGACGTTACGACGCAGACCGTAGACTATGCGGCAGTATTCTACGCAGTTTACATCCGCGCGGCTTTGGTACTGCGCAGTCTGAATCCGCGCAGCTTAATCACTACGCACTGTAAAAGCGCCTTCAACGCGGCTGGAATTTTCCGGCGAACGTGGGGTAATCAGCGCCCGTCGTTCGCCGCGCGCACGTTCAGGCTTCCTGAACGACCACCAGATCGACCGGTGAAGCGATACCTTCGACGTGACTGGCGGGCCGGCTGCCCAATTTGGCACCAGCCATGTAACCCTGTGCTTTGGCACGGCGATACGCGCTGACGCTGGAGAGTGCTGCCACTTTCTCTTGCTTGGTGTGGTTCTGCAGTTTGGCGGCGCGGTTCACGGTATCGCCGACAACGGCGTACTCGAGACGCTGCTCGTCGCCGATCGGCCCACACACCACCAGCCCGACCTCAATGCCAATGCCGACCCGGATCTCCGACAGACCCGCTTTCTGCCGCTCTGCGCTCCAATCGGCAATACCCTTGAGCAGCGTGTGTGCGCAGCGAAACGCGTCAGCCGCATAGGTATTGGAAGGTTGTACTGCACCAAAGGTGATCATTATTCCGTCGCCAAGAAACGTCGTAATGCTGCCGCCGTAGGAGTGAACAATGGGAACAACAAGGTGTTGATATCTGCCCAACAACGCAATGAGATCACGCGGAGACAGCTGGGCCGCAAGCGCGGTAAATCCGCGCAGATCGATGAACAGCACCGCGGCTTCCCGCTCGGCACCGCGGCCAATTTCCGGAGCGTCCCGGCCAGTGCGCACTGATTCGGCCACGTTCGGCTCGAGTAAGCGCGACAAATTGTCAGCTGCAGTATGTTCTGCTATCGCACTGACCAGTAGACCACGTGTGCGGGCAACCGCGATCGCCAGAATGACTGTAACCACAATAATGGAAATGACCTTGTCGATCTCCGCGCCAATCAGAATGCTCGCCGAGGTCATGTATTCAACGTAATCACGCGTGATACGCTCTGTGCCATCAGGCTCAAACACTGCATAGCCGACCAGTGCCAGCCAGCCGATCGCTGCCGCCAGTCCGGTAACCAGTAGGTACCTTGGAGAGAAAGACAGCGCCCGCAGTGAAATGAATATGAACACGTAGAGTAACGTCGGCGCTTTCAGGTAGAAGGCAGCCGGTTGTCCGTATTGCACATGAAAACTCCATACGGCAACGAGCAGAATGACAATGTCCGCAACCGCCGACATCACCAGCACCCATGGCGGCAGAACCATTCGATAGGAAAAGTAAAGGCGCAGCACGGTGAACAACGTGTAGCCGCCAAGCACCCAGGGAATCGGTGCGAACGGCGCATCTTCCGAAAAGGTCTTCGGCGCCGCGAAATACAGGAGCGCAAACAGTGCAACCACGCCCAGTTGGATCCACCCCACCAGCCTTTCCGCCCCGCGGCGCGATTGAGCGAGCTGCGCCTGGGTTGCTTCGGGCAACAGGTGCTCAGGGTTGGACAGGTTGATCCCGGTGAGGCGGAAAAAGAGGCTGTCGACGCCCTGCCGCCGCCCGCTCTGTTCGACTTTCTCAGCCGCCACTGATGATCTCTCCTGAACTCGTTGCGCTGTTTTGATCGAACCGGTTTGGATCGACCCGATCTGAATTGACCCGATCTGAATTGACCCGATCTGCACTGCCCTGATTCCGATCGAACTGACTCGAACAGCCCGGGGCAGGTTCGGATAAGCGCCGCGCCACCTGCTTCGCGTTGACGATCGACAGATACCGCCGCCGTTAGGCGCAATACGCGCAACAGAGCAATTTAGATGTGGCCGCTGCAAGGACCACGGCGACCCGACTAGTTCGCTGAGCGATCCTCTTCGGCAGCCGCCGCTTCCAGTGCCGCGTAATCGATTGGCGGTGCGTGCAACAGTTGCCGGCGGCTTTTCTCCACACCCTTGACCATTGCCACCACTGCCTCGTTGTAGGGTGCAGCAATGCCCACCGCATGCGCCTCGCGCACCAGCGCGCCGTTGATCGAGTCAATCTCGGTGCGCCGGCCCTGCTCGACGTGTTGCAGCATCGAAGGTTTGTTAAAGCGCAGTTTCGAATGATGCAAGATCTTGCCCCGCGGGTCCGATTCCGAAAGCCGCCAGCCTTTCGCGGCAACGACTTGCAGAATTTCGTCCATCATGTTGCTCTGTAACGTCCTCAGCTCTGGCGTTCGGTAGACCTCGCCGCTACGCAGGCCTGTCACCGCCGCAATCGCGTTGACACCGCAATTGAGCACAAATTTTCCATAAATGTATGACATCGGATCATCCACCACTTCGGTTTCGATACCCGCTTTGTTGAGCGTGTCGGCCACCGCGAGGACGCGATCAGACCGGCTGCCATCGAGCTCACCGATAGTGGTCATATCGGCATTGGTGTAGACCGAGCGGCCAGGTTCGGGGTGCGCTCCGCTATTCATGGTGACGCCGGCGACAACTCTGCTTTGACCGAGCTGCTCTACCAGCGCTTCGACATTGCCGATACCATTCTGCAGCGTCATCGCGAACCCATCGGCCTTGAGCACCGCTTTCGCCGTCGCGGCGGCTTCACGGATTGCGTTCGAATCAGTGAAGATGATCGCCAGATCGCAGGGCTCGAGACCTTCGTGAGTGGCGTAGGCAGGGATTTTGATAACGTGGTTCCCCCGCACCCCCTCGACCTTGAGACCGTCACGATTGATGATCGCGACATGATCCTCTCGCACGTCGATCAGTGAGACATCATAGCCGGCGCGTTTGATCAGCCCGCCGTAGAATCCGCCCATCGCGCCAGCACCGATCACATATATTCGCCAATTTCGGTTCATCGCAGCCTCTGATTCAACTTGAGATTAATGAATTACCAATCGCCTTTCGGCGGATGCGCGCGCACCGCGTCCTCATTGATCTCGGTGCCCCAACCCGGTCCCTCAGGCAAAGTCAACATGCCATCCTTGACAACCGGATTGACGGTAAACAGATCGTCATGCCATGGCACCACGTCAGGATCGGTCTCCATGATGCGCAGGTTCGGCACCACCGCCGCCAAATGTGCGCTCATCATCGTCGACAAATGACCATAGAAGTTATGCGGTGCCACATTCAGTTCGTACGTGTCTGCCATGGC
>JBFKXV010000219.1:0-5210 GCA_041637935.1 Burkholderiales bacterium
AATCTCACGCTCGGGATTGACATAACAGTGATAATCGCGCCCGGTGATTTGCCGGTTGACCATTTCGATTGCGGCAATTTCAATGACGCGGTGCCCGAGTGTTGGGTCCAGTCCGGTGGTTTCGGTATCAAGAACGACCTGGCGCATTAGAAAACCCCAAACCTCTCACCGCGGAGGACGCGGAGGACGCGAAGGAAGACGGAAAACACAGAAACATTGAGTCTGATAAGAGCCGTGCGGTGACAGACGTTCCCACTTGCCTCGAGCAGAATCACGCCGCCACCCGTCGATTGCGCTGAGGAATGCAACGTCTCAAATTGTCTCCACACCGCGGTTAGCCAATGCATCGGCGCGCTCGTTGCCTTCGTGGCCGACATGCCCTCTGACCCACACCCATTCGATATCATGTTGTTCGGCTAACGCATCGAGCCGTTGCCAAAGGTCAACATTCTTGACCGGTTTTTTATCGGCGGTTTTCCAACCGCGCTTTTTCCAGTTGTGTATCCAGGAGCTGATGCCGCTGTGCACGTACTGCGAGTCGGTGTGCAACCGCACCTTCGAACGCCGTTTGAGCGAGGAAAGCGCTTCGATCACCGCCTGCAGTTCCATTCGGTTATTGGTCGTTTGCTGCTCACCGCCGTACAACTCCTTTTCGTGGCCGTTCCAACGCAGCAACACGCCCCAGCCTCCCGGGCCCGGGTTACCTTTGCACGCCCCATCGGTGTAAATTTCAATCAGTATAGATCTGGATCCTTGTGGAACTAGATTGCATCGCTCATCAGGACTCGGCATGCTCGTCGCCGTTTCTCGCTGCGAGCGTATCTTCCGAGCGCGCGCGCCGCTGCGGCAGCACCACCAATCGCTCACGCGCGCGTGCTGCTTTCCATTTGGGCGTAATCAATCGCATACCTTGCACTCGTTTAATGCCGTGCAGAAAGTAAACACCACCCACAAACGGCCACCAACGATCACCCGCCTTGTCCATGAAGTCGAATCGCGCGCGCCATTTGTTGCTGGCAATCGGTGGCACATAACAGCCCATGCGCCCGGCCGCCACTTCGAAACCAAGCAGCGCCAGCCAGTCGCGGATGCGTGCCAGACTAACAAACTGGCCGCGCCATGGATAACCCGGCGACAGCGTGGCCAGTCTTCTTGCGCCCCACAGACTCCAGGGATTGAATCCGGACAACATGACATGGCCTTCGGGCATCAACACCCGTTGAACTTCACGTAACACCTGGTGCGGGTTATCGCTGAACTCAATTGCGTGCGGCAGAATGATCAGATCGGCAACCCCGCTGCGAATCGGCAGCGCTCCGGAATCTGCCGCAAACGAGACCTCGCCGCCTCTGGCAGTGACGCAGCGGAAAGGCATTCGGTTGGCACGCAGGAAATCGTGCTCGGGCAGGCCGATCTGAAAGGCATTGAAGCCGAATACGTCGGCTACTTCCTTGTCAAAATAGCTTTGCTCCGCGTCGATGACATATTGACCCAAGGGCGTGACAAACCAATCGGACAAAGCCGACGGGTGCGGCAAGGTAGACGTTTCAGTTTCGGTCAGCATCAGTAACACCTTGCCGTTGCTGGGTGCGCCCGCTTTGTTCGACTGACGTGGCGAAGTCACCGGAATGGATTGAAGATCTGGTTAAACTGCTTGGCATTGACATCAGGGTTCTGCGGCCGCTACTGCGGTACCGGTTCAAGTTGGTATTGGTTCAATTTCGTATCGCCTCAAGTTGGTATCGCCTCAAGTTGGTATCGCCTCAAATTGGTATCGCCCAAGTTGGAATTGCGTCAAATCAGTACTGCGCCGAAGTATAACGTAGCGTTTTCAAGGGGGCTGCAACGATGCTGCCAACCTCAAGACGCAACCATCGGCACCGCCTGCCGGTTGCGGGGATGCCCATCTACGGTTCTGGATTGGTCTATCACGGTGTTGATTATTTTCGGTAATCTGCGGTTATTGGCACACTTCGCGCATGCTTCTGTAGGCAGCGTAAATGACGCCAGCACGGTGTGCCCGTAACGGTGCTCCGAGCGGTACCTGCGCGAGCACCCGTCCAGCCTGAAGTTATTTCTTAAATATATATTCTAATATATTGACTTTATGACGATTGTTGTACACAATCAGGCTGTCCGAAATGACCCCCGAAGAGCAAGAATGAGCCGGATAATCGCAGTTCTGATCCCCACAGTGTGGTTCTCCCAGCCTGGATACGCGGCGGGGCCCGACATCGAGCCCATTGCCACGCAGTCCTCAGCCCCGCCCTGGGTAAATATTGCTGCACTCGGCAAGACGCTGGATCTCAACGCGCTCAAGGAGATCACGCCAGACAGCAGCGCCGAGGAGCCCGTCTCCGAGGCAGCAACCCCGGACGGTGAAGTCGTCTACTGGGAGTTCCCGGAACCGGAATTACCGCCACCGAGCATCTGGCCGCGGATACGCGAGGGCTTCGCTTTCAACACAGTAAAGAGCCGGCGCGTCAGCCAATTCGAACGCTGGTACCAGAAGAATCCTGAGTACTTCGAGCGCATGATCGCTCGCAGTGCCCTGTTCCTGCACTACATCGTTGAAGAAGTCGAAAAGCGCGGCATGCCGACCGAGCTGGCTCTGTTACCGATGATCGAGAGTGCTTATAATCCAACCGCTTATTCGCGCGCCCATGCATCAGGCATATGGCAGTTCATACCGTCGACCGGCAAGAATTACGGTTTGGAGCAGAACTGGTGGCATGACGAACGCCGCGATGTCATTGCCGCGACTGGTGCGGCGCTGGACTACCTGGAAATCCTTCACGGCGAATTCAACGACTGGCACCTTGCTCTGGCTGCCTACAACTGGGGCGAGAACGGCGTGCGCCGTGCCATCAAGCGCAACAAGCAACGCGGCAAGCCCACCGACTACTACAGCCTGCGTATGCCGCGTGAGACGAGGAACTACCTCCCCAAGCTGCAGGCAGTGAAGAACATCATCAGTGACCCCGGCCGGGTCGGTTTGATGCTGCCAGACGTGTTGGACCGCCCGTATTTCACCACGGTCGACGCACTTGAACACATGGATGTTGAAATCGCTGCGCGGCTCGCCGAAATGTCAGTAGAAGACTTTGAAATCCTCAACGCGGCGTATAACAGACCGGTGATCGCGTCTGACGGTGAACGAAAGATCCTGCTGCCGCTGGATAAAGCGGAAACCTTTGCCAGGAATCTCGAGTATCACGACGCACCGCTGGTGTCGTGGCAAACCTACGCGCTGAGTAAAAACGAAAGTGTCGAGCAAGGTGCCAAGCGTTTCGGCATGGATGCGAACAAGTTGCGGCAGATCAACGGTATCAAGCCATACGTCAAGCTGCGCGCCGGGCACTCATTACTGGTGCCGATGCCCGATCACGTCGATGAATCGAATCTGGACGAGACCTGGGACAATCCCGAATTCAAGCGGCCCAACAATTTCTACGGAACGCGCATCGTGCATCGCATCAGACGCGGCGATACGCTCTCGGAAATAGCCGCGCGCTACCGGGTATCGGTCAGGGGCATCAAGGCATGGAACGGCATTCGCGGCAGTCGCATCCGTGCCGGGGACCGGCTGGTCATATACAAGGACCTGCGGGTACCCCGCGTGTCGAAGATGCTGCAGTAATTCGATCCGCGCGAATCCCTGTTTCTCCCTGGCAGGCTGTTGAAAAACGTCGCGAGCGGCCTTCAGCCGGGTGCGCACCGTATTGATCGAACCAGTGCGCAGTAACCGGAGTGTACATAGGAAGTACATGAGGGCGAGAGCGGAATTGGCGCGGCATGCCGCGCCCCCTCGCAGCGCCCGGCGGCACTGATCCCCGGGCCGGGCCACCGAAGGTGGGCGAGCAGCGTTCCGATCAAAACCGGCTGCAAGCACGAATCAAGGTCGCGCAGTAGTTTTTCAACAGCCTGCTAGCGATACAGGTGACAGGCGACAATATGCTCGCCTGAAACACGCGTCTCCCCGGGATACTCTTTTCTGCACTGGTCAGTCGCTTCCGGGCAACGCGGATGAAAATGGCACCCCGACGGCGGATTAGCAGGTGACGGCAGCTCCCCTTTGAGTTGAATCGTCTGGCGTTGCGATTTCTCGTCAATGGTCGGTACCGCAGAGAGCAAAGCACGGGTGTAGGGATGGCGTGGTCGTTTCAGAACCGCATCGCGCGGACCCCACTCGACGATCCGGCCAAGATACATGACCGCCACGCGCTGGGCGAGGAACTCGACCACCGAAAAGTCATGGGTAATGAAAAGGTAGGACAAAGCCAGTCGTTGCTGCAGCGATTTGAGCAAATTCAAAATCTGCGCCTGCACCGAGACGTCGAGCGCGCTGGTCGGTTCGTCACAAATTAACAGCTTCGGATCGACCGCCAGGGCACGGGCAATGGCAATGCGTTGTCGCTGACCACCGGAGAATTCATGGGGATAGCGGGAACTCATGTACGCAGCCAGCCCGACCTGTGACAACAATTCCTCGGCGCGCCCGTCACGCCATTGCGCGTCGCCAAGCCCCAGCGCGGCCATGCCTTCCTGAAGAAGATCAGCAACCCGCATGCGCGGATTGAGCGACGCGTACGGGTCCTGGAAAACGATTTGCATGTCCTTGCGCCGGGCACGTAATTGGGTCCGGCTGAGAGCGCCGAGTTCGACGCCATCGAGCAGTACCCGGCCGGCTGTGGGTGGAACCAGGTGAAGAATCGACTTGCCGACAGTCGTCTTGCCGCAACCGGACTCGCCAACCAGCGCAAGGCATTCGCCAGAGCCAAGCTGCAGCGACACGCCGTCAACTGCGCGAACGGCACCGACAGTACGCTTGAACAGTCCGCGCCGAATCGGGAAGTGCACCTCGAGCCCTTCGACCTCCAACAATGGCGAATCGTCCGTGACCACTGGCTGCGCAGCGCCCGGCGTTCCCGCGCCATCGGCAATAACATGCGTGTCCACGCCATCGGCCTGCTCCCGCGGCGCCGCGTCGCGCGCAGCGCCAGCGTAGAGCACACAGCGAACCTCATGATGATGGCCGAGGCCGAACCACGGCGGCGGCCGGGCGTCGCACACGGGCTTGTGCAGATCACAGCGTTCGGCAAATCGGCAACCGGCGAACACGCGCGTCATGCTCGGTACAGTTCCCGGGATCACGGCAAGGCTGCTATCACCGCTAACGCCACCTGGCAAAGACTGAAACAATTTGCGCG
>JBFKXV010000220.1:0-5203 GCA_041637935.1 Burkholderiales bacterium
CAGTTGGCGGAGAATCAGCATGGCAATCATTCACTATGTCGATCGTGATGATCCTCAATCGGCGCTCGATGAAATTGTCAAAATGCGGCTGGACGGCTGGTACATCTATCACATGTGGTTGGCCGCACTATATTCAGAAGTGGGAAATATACCGCTCGCTAATAGGGAAGCGAGAGCAATTATCGACAACAATCCAGACTTCGATCTCAGAAAATTGAAGGAAACATACAATTTGAACGACCAGTACACTGACAAGATGCGATTGTCGCTGCTTAACGCCGGATTGGTGTGTGAGGATGGTGCTCGCTGCAGAGTCTTGCCTTTGACCGGGGTCGGACCAACGCAACATCCTGAATCGCAATGATTCAGGTGCAAATTCGCGTGTCATGTCGGCCTTGGACACTCGTTTTCAGCGCCGAAATTGATGCTCCAAGGCGCGCTAATCCGTATCATTTAAGGCGTCAGAGCCGTTTACGTTTATGGCGCCGTGAATGACGAACTCTTTCGCGCCTCGGGAGGACATCATGAGCACTCGAATTTCACAGAATCGAAAATCACGCGTCTCGCGCGTTGGCGCGGTGTGTGCGCTCATGAGTTGTTTGGCTGGCTGGCATGTACCCACTGGGTGGGCACAGGGACGAGACTTTAGCGCGGTCGAGATCAAGACCCATAAAATCACAGATACGATCTACATGCTCGAAGGCGCTGGCGGAAACATCGGGATATCCGCCGGACCCGATGGCGTGTTCATGATCGACGATCAGTACGCACCGCTTACCGACAAAATTGTCGCGGCGATCAGAGAAATATCGGACAAAGAGATCCGCTTCCTGATCAATACGCACATTCACCCGGATCATGTGGGTGGCAATGAAAATCTCGGAACACAAGGCGTCACTATCGTTGGACATGAAAGCATCCGTAAGTGGCTGGCAAAGGGCGTGTTCGGCAATCCACCGGCACCCGATATCGCTTTGCCTGTAATCACATTTAAAGACGGGGTGACTTTCCATCTCAACGGCGAGGAAGCCCGCGCCTACAAGGTTCCGAACTCGCACACCGACGGCGACACCATCGTTCATTTCGTTGGGTCCGACGTCATTCATACCGGCGACGTGTTCAGGACCACTGCATTTCCGGTGATTGACACGCGTCACGGTGGCACCTATCGCGGTACTATCGAAACGCTCGACATCATCTATGATGCAGCTGGCCCCAATACGAAGATCATTCCGGGACACGGCCATGTCACCGACCGGGAAATGGTGGCCACGTTTCGTGACGTGATCGCGACCATCGGCGGCCGCATTCAGAAACTGGTCGACGAGGGTGCGACACTTGAAGCAGTGCTCGCTGCCAAGGTCACGCAAGACTATGACGAACGCTGGGACTACCCTCCGGGTTTCTTTATCACCAAGGACATTTTGGTAACGACGATATATAAGGAACTGAGCGGGCTCTGAACGCAACAGGATAGAGCGAGGGGAAAGGGGGCAGTTCAGACCACGTTTTTGTGATTTGGAATCGCAGTAGGGGACAGGGGACAAACCACGGTTTTTGCTGTAACGGAACGATGAGATCAAGCGAAACCGTGGTCTGTCCCTTATTACAGTGCGCGAAGATAATTCGTAATAGTGCCGTATATCGCTGGAAGGGAAACCGACATGTCAAACGCGGGACAAACAATCGACATCACCGATGCCACGGCCAACCCTGCGCCGCTGGGCTTGTGTGCCTTCGGCTTGACCACTGTTCTGCTCAACCTCGCCAACGTGGGGCTCTACCCCCTCGACGCGATGATCCTCGGAATGGGCATTTTCTACGGCGGACTGGCCCAGGTCCTGGCGGGGATTATGGAATGGCGCAAAGGCAATACCTTCGGGACTACCGCATTCACCTCCTATGGCTTCTTCTGGCTTAGCTTGGCGGGCATCCTCATGCTTCCCAAGCTGGACATGGGCGCCGCGCCGGGGGCAACGGCAATGGCCGCCTACCTGGCAATGTGGGGTGTGTTCACGACCGTTCTGTTCCTGGCATCGCTGCGCCTCAACCTCGCCTTGCAGGCGGTGTTTCTGACACTTAGTGTGCTGTTTTTCCTGCTCGCCATCGGCGACATTACCGGCAGCACCACCATAAAGACCATCGCCGGCATCGAGGGTATCGTGTGCGGCGGATTGGCGATCTACGCCGGCCTGGCGCAGGTCCTCAACGAAGTCTACGGGCGCGTCGTCGCACCGCTCGAGCTTAAGACCTGAGTATCTTGGTAAGCGGGGTCGGACCTCCGCAACGTATTGAAGTGCAATAATCTTGACTTCTTTTTCGCCCGGAGAAAACGCTTAGATGCACTTTTTAGAAAAGAAATAGGGGGCAGACCACGGTTTTCGCTGTAACGGAACGATGAGATCAAGCGAAACCGTGGTCTGTCCCTTATTGTTCTCCGACCTGAAATCGCCTCGTCAACCGTGATGAGCTACCCGGTAGACTTCAACTATCGAAGCCGCGGTTTTGCGGTGGGAGGAACATATGGAAGGAACGTCTGATCTGCAACGCGAGAAAGTCGTTCTGGCGTCGGTGATGGCGGCAGCATCGAACCCCAGTTGGCTGACCAGCGACCGGGTCGAGGCACTGACGGGGGGCCACGGCATGTTGAACATCCCGGTCATCGCTGTGTGTAACGTGGTCGCGACCGAACTGCGCCGTGGCGTGAGCCCCGAGGTGAAATTCGCGGATGCGGTTCATCAGCCAATCGACGATCTGCTGGCCAAGGCGATCAAGGTTGCCAAGGACGGCGGCGCGGACGGCGCCAATGCAGCGCTCATCGCGGCAACGATCCTCTATCTGGTCGGTGCCAATGCCCAGGTCGGTATTCCGGCGGGCAACCGCAAGCTAGGTGCTTCGGCGCGGATGATCGCCGGCGTCAGTCGCTCGGGTATGGCGGCGGTGCCAACGGCGAAGATGAACAACAAGGTCTCGGGCTTCGCGGCTGTTTCGGCAATTTACGACGCGATGATGAAGGGTGAACTGTCTCCGGTTCAGGGCCGCGACATTCCCGAATTCGTCGGCGGCGGCGTGATGGTTGGCCATGGCGCGCTTGGCGAAGATATTATTTTCCCCGGCATGGCCGAAAAGGGTGCCGAGATCGGCACGCGCGCCATGATGAACGCGATGTCCGGCGCAGGGATGCCTAGCCAGAAGTTCCTCTCGGCACTGTTTGGCGCGGCAGCAATTCTGGAGATCATCCACCCTGATGCCGATGTGGCCGAGGAGTACGGGCCCTATGGCAAAGTCACCAGTGCCTATGTCGCGGGCCGGTCCGCGGTGCGCACTTCTGGCCTGCCTGAAAAGCTGCATGTGCGCATCACGGGCAAAGAGGTTGACACCGCACGGATGATCGGCGACCTGGGCCTGATCCTGAAAGATATCGGCGGGCCGACCGTGATCGGCATCATGGCGCTGGATGAAATCATCTCGGTGTTTGAGGAGCGCATCTGCGGCTCCGGGGCAGGTCCGGTGAATCCGCCGCTGGGCCATGTCTGCGGCGATGCAGTCATCGCACTGATGTGCTTGCTGGAGGATGGTTCGACCGAACAATCGGTCGCGAAGGCGCTGCGCAAGCGGCGCCTCGCGACCAGCTTCGACCCCGATACGGCGATGATCGCCATGAACATCATTGGCCGCAAAACAACTCAAGTCTGCAATGGTCCGGTGACGGATGCGCTGATCATTTCTTCTACTCCGGTGCTGACGCGGGTTCTGTATGAGCGCGCCTGCCGCAGCTATGATGATCTCTCGGCCGGCAAGAGCCTCGGCGACATCGTCCGGGAACTGGACCACGAGCGGCAGCTCCTGGTCGAGAAGCGTGGATCGGATGCGCTGACCAGGGCCAAGGGCAAGACCGTCAAGGTGCATTTCACCAGGATCGCCAGGGGTGCGCGCCGCTCCAACCAAATGGCGGCGCGCTGGCTGGCCTTCGATGCGGCGCTGGATGCCGAGGTGACGCTGGGCGACGAAACGATTCACATGGAGGGCATCATCAACGCTGTCATACCCGAGGTTGCGCAGGGCATCGGCAAGGAGCGCGCCCCGTTTCTCTCGGCGCTTGCGCCATTCGCCAGCGAACTTCTGCTGGCGGGGAATGTGATCGTCAACGTTACCGTTCCGGCGGTGGTGGCGGCAGCGATGGGCAAGATGTCGCCCTCGGACGCGGCGCTCGAGGCTCAGGCGGCGGGCATCATCTCGGCCGGGATACCGGGCGCCAAGGCGAAAGCCGAGGCTGCAGCGGCAGTGGCAGTAGAGACGATGGCACTGTGATGGCTGAGTCGCACTCCATTCTATTGATGGCCCAGATTGACGACGCACCCGGAGAGTTGTTGGGCAGCGTCCTCAATCAGATCGGCGAGATGGGCGCAAAGAACGTCCAGCTTCTTTCCAGCGTCGGCAAGAAAGGGCGCCCTGGCTATGTGCTGCTGGTCGATATCAACGCCAAAGATGAGGCCGATGTTGCCGCGCTTCTCGCCGCCGAGTTGGGCATCTGGGGATATCGCGTGCTGGAATCGCAGCACAAGCATTTCGATGTCCGGCACTACCGGACCCAGCTCGAACTGCGCTGGAACGGCACGAGCCATCGCTATCCGCTGCGAATCAAGCGAATCCTCTGCGACGGTAACTTTATGCGCGCCAAGGCCGAGCACGACGACCTGGCCGCGATCTGCGCCGAGGTGGCGGGGACGCGGCGCCTGCCGCTAGCGGTGCTGAAGGCCGCGACCGAGGAGGCGGTCGCATCCGCCGAGCCACCCGAGGTTCTCGTCGTCCATCTGAACGGCTCGCCACCTTAGTAAGAGACTGGAACAGTGCAAAAAGCAAAAAGGGGGTCAGGTCTTGTCTTTTGCCCCCTCCGCCCGGGCAAACAGGCGGCTCACCGCGACACTGACAGGCCCAACTAAAGGGTTCAGAGCCCTTTAAAGAAGATGTTGCATAAGCAACTGCAGGCGACCGCCGGGCACACGGTCAGGGAAATCCATGGTAAGCGGCTCGTCCTTGAAAAGTCCTGGACCATGACTAGTCGGCGCCACCCAATTACTCGCAGCGGTATCGTCGTCAGACCAGATTGAGTTGCCTGAACCGCAGATACAGTTCGCGGCACTCCCAGGCATCGGTTGCGGCGTAGGTGATCTGCTGGCGTGTGAGGCGTCGTGCGGCCCAG
>JBFKXV010000221.1:0-5178 GCA_041637935.1 Burkholderiales bacterium
GGCGGATTTCGAGTGAGCCTGCATTCTGAGTTTGAGTGTCTCCAGACCTTTCAGTATCACCCACGCGTTGAATGGCGAAAGCGTCGGCCCGGCACTGCGCAGAAAACTGATCATCGGCGCGTGAATGACATCCTTGCGCCCGAGTACCGCACCGCCGAGGACGCGCCCCTGGCCGTCGAGATACTTGGTGGCCGAGTGCACAATGATATCGGCGCCGTGCTCGATCGGCCGCTGCAAAGCGGGCGTGCAGAAACAATTGTCGACCACCAGCAAGGCGCCTGACTGTCGGGCTATTGCAGACAGTTCGGCAATATCGACCAGCTCGGTCAACGGATTGGATGGCGTCTCGAGGAACAGCAACCGGGTGTTCGGCCGTACCGCTTCGCGCCACTGATCGATTTTGGTCGGCTCGACAAAAGTCGTCTCCACTCCGAAACGTCTGAGCACACCGTTGAACAACTGAACCGTCGCGCCAAACAGGCTGCGCGATGCAACCACGTGCTCGCCCGCCTGCATGAGGCTCATTACGACGCCGAGGATGGCCGACATCCCCGACGAAGTTGCGACACAACACTGCGCACCTTCCAGTGCTGCAAGGCGGGTTTCCAGCATCTGCACAGTCGGATTGGTGTAGCGAGAATAGACCATGCCATCATCCTCGCCACTGAAACGCTGCGCCGCCTGGGCGGCGTCATCGAACACGAAACTCGAAGTGAGGTACAGCGCTTCGGCGTGTTCGTTGAATTCACTTCTCACCACACCCGCGCGCACTGCAAGGGTTTCAAATGCAGATTCGCTATGACTCATTTCATACCTTTCCCTGTCGCGGCGCGCATCCGGTCGTTTCTTCCGGCAACAAGCAAAAGCAGCAGGCAACAAAAAACCCGCTTGCCTTCGCTAAGCGGGTCCGGTGGACGACGCGCTTTAGCAGAATTTCTTACGCGCCCGCAAGCTGTTCATCAAATCGGCGCAAGACGTTACGGTACGGTCTGCATCAGGCGTTGTCAAGACGGCAGCCGCCGTCAATCACTCATGGCAAGGTTGAGATCGAGTTGCGCGGCGGCCGCTTCGCGGCGTGCCAGTTCGCCATCATTGCGAAGCGCGTCAATATTGGCCAGGTACTCCGGCGTCACGTCACCGGTAACGTACTCGCCGCTGAAACAGGAGGTCTCGAACCTTTCGATCGCCGGGTTGACCGAGCGGCAAGCCTCCACCAGGTCGTCGAGATCCTGATAGATGAGTCGATCGGCACCGATCTCGCGGGCAATTTCCGCGTCGCTTCTGCCGTAAGCAATCAGCTCGCGCGAGGTCGGCATGTCGATCCCGTACACATTGGGGTAACGCACCGGCGGCGCGGCGGACGCAAAATACACCTTGCGCGCGCCGGCATCGCGCGCCATTTGCATGATCTCGCGGCTGGTGGTGCCACGCACGATCGAATCGTCAACCAGCAGCACGTTCTTGCCTTTGAACTCCATGGCGATCGCGTTGAGTTTCTGGCGCACCGATTTCTTGCGCACCTCCTGACCGGGCATGATGAAGGTTCGGCCGATGTAGCGGTTCTTGATGAACCCCTCGCGGTAGGACACGCCGAGACCTTCGGCGAGCTCCATTGCCGACGGCCGGCTCGAATCGGGGATCGGCACCACCACGTCAATGTCCAGGTGCGGATGCTCGCGTTTGACTTTCTCCGCCAGGCTCGCACCCATGCGCAAGCGCGTCTCATACACCGAAATTCCGTCGATCACCGAATCGGGGCGTGCCAGGTAGACATACTCGAAAATACACGGGCAGTGAAAGGTCTGCGCGGCACATTGGCGGCTGTGAAACTCCCCGTCGAAATCGATGAACACGGCTTCGCCGGGTGCGACGTCTCTGACCAGATCAAATCCCAATGTGTCGAGCGCGACCGACTCGGACGCAACCAGATACTCGGGTCCGCGTTCAGTGCGCGACACTCCGAACACCAGCGGCCGGATGCCGTAAGGATCACGGAACGCAAGCACTCCGTAGCCGGCAATCATCGCCACTACGGCGTAAGCGCCTTTGATGCGCCGGTGCACACCGGCCACAGCGGCAAAGATGGCCTCAGGGTCGAGCTTGTAATCGGTGCAGGCTTCCTGCAGTTCATGTGCCAGCACGTTGAGCAGGATTTCCGAATCGGAGTTGGTATTGACGTGACGCAAGTCCTGCCGGAACAGCTCGTTCTTGAGTTGTTCGGCATTGGTCAGGTTGCCGTTGTGACCGAGCACAATCCCGAACGGTGAATTAACGTACATCGGCTGCGCCTCGGCAAAGGAACTGGCGGAGCCGGCAGTCGGGTAGCGGCAGTGGGCAACGCCTGCATTGCCGGACAGGTAGCGCATATTGCGGGTGCGGAACACGTCGCGGACAAGACCGCTGCCTTTGTGCATCTGGAAGTTGTCACCGTCGGCAGTCACGATGCCGGCGGCATCCTGGCCACGGTGCTGCAGCACCTGCAGCCCGTCATAGAGCAGCTGATTTACCGGTGATCTGGCCACTACGCCAATAAGTCCGCACATGTCTGTTTCTCCGGCTTAGCTGACTATTTTCTGCAGAAGCTGCTTACAGCAAGAGTGCCTGAACACATCACCGCGGTATTCGCTCCTTAACCTCGGCAGGGAGACGCGGCTGCATCCAGGAGGCCATCGTCTCCAACGGATATCTGAAAAAAGCATTGCGCCAAAACCGTTCCTGCGGCAGCGGTGTGAGGTTCGCCAGTAGTACCAGCACCACTGCCACAAGCACGCCCCGGGCCAGTCCGAAGAATGCGCCCAGCGCACGGTCGGTGCTCGACAAGCCAGTCATCTTAACTACTTTGACAACTTGCAGCGACAAAAGACTGAACAGCATCACGCTGGCAACCATAACAACGACAAAACTGAAGCCGACACGGATCTGCGGATGGGAAATCAGCTCCGATAACCAGTCGGCAACCAGCGGCGAGCCGAATTTGGCGACGATAAATGCGCCAATCCACGACAGCAACGACAACACTTCGCGCACCAGACCCCGAATCACGCTGATAAACATGGATACCACCAGTATCAGCAAGAACACGTAGTCAAATATGGTCATCGGCGATGTTTCTCTCGGGTCCGGCTGATATCGGGGCTATCTGAATCGGGGCTATCTGAATCGGGGCTGTCTGAATCGGGGCTTGTCGTTTGGAGCCTGTTTATCTCAATTCGATAAAGGCAATACGCCGGGCAGAGCCGTCTGGACGGGCCACTGTTCACCTCAGTTCGTCAACCTCACGATATCCGGTTCTCCGTAAGTCAGCTTACGTGCCTTGAGACGATCGCGGGCCTGCTCTGCTGCGGCCCGTGTTGGATACGGCCCGACCCGCACCCGGGTGCGCTTGCCGCCCGATGTGGTTACCACCTCGGTATATGCATCAAAGCGATTGTCGCGCACCTTGGAAGCCAGCTGGCTTGCGTTCTGTGAATTGGAAAACGCACCCAATTGCACGACAAAACGCTGCCCGGCAGGCGCCGCCGGAGATTCGGTTGCGGAGGAAGTGGCAGGCTGATCGGGTGCCGGCGACTCGCTTGCCGCCGATTGGGTCGGCTGCTGCACAGTTGCCGTTTGCGACGGGACAGGCGATTCATCGATTGCGCGACCAGTCGGGGGCTGTTCGACTGGCCGGAAACGTAACCGTTCTGGTTCAGAAGCGGCTCCTGAATCAGACGGTGGTTCCGAATTAGCCGATGACGCAGCAGCGTCGTCTGCATCAATCGGCAGCGGCGGAAGGTTGATCGAGATGTCCTGCGACACAGGCTGGGGTTCGTTGTCGAGGATTATCGGCACAAATATGACAACAATCGCGACGAGGGCAATGGCGCCAACCAGCCGTCGTCGAGCCCGTTTTCTCAACTGCAATTCTTCGTTACTGATCGCCTTTGCCATTTATATGCGAGCCCGATGTGTCTGCAATCCCGATCAGAACCCGGCCAGTGTTCTCAACGCGTCGCTTGATTTCAAGGCTTCGCTTACCGTGTAGAACGATCCGAACACCAGAATTTTATCATCCTCCTGTGCCGCTTCCTGCGCCGCGGACAGGCCGCTGGCAACATCTGCGAACACGGCTGGCGACTGGTGGCTGCTTGCCCGAAGCACGGCCTGTTTGATCTGCTCGGCCGGCGCTGCTCGCGACACCGGAAGCGCACACACGAACCAGGCATCGATCTGCGGGGCAAGCACAGCCACAATTTTGTCGATCTCCTTGTCCTGCAGCACACCGAACACCGCCAGCGTCTTGCCCGAACCGGGCAGGTGTCTCAAGTTCGCGGACAACGTGTCGGCCGCCGCCGCATTGTGCGCGACGTCGAGCACAACAAGCGGTTTGGTCGGCAGCACCTGAAAGCGCGCAGCAACCCGGGCATTGAGCAATCCATTGCGTAACGCCCCCATGTCCACCGGCAAATGCCGGTGCATGATCCGAACGCACTCGAGCGCGGCTGCCGCATTGTCCAGTTGGCATTCGCCACGCAACGCAGGAAACGGCAGTGCGGCTTTTTTTCCAGCGCAGTTCCAGAACTGCCAGGCCGTATCGGTTTGGGTATGGCCGAAGTCGCGACCGATCAGATACAGGTCAGCACCGATTTTATTTGCATGCTCAATGAGAGAAGCCGGCGGATTATCGTCGGCACATACGGCGGGCCGGCCGCTGCGGAATATACCGGCTTTCTCGAAACCGATCGCTTCCCTGTCGGTGCCCAGATAGTCAACATGGTCGATGCCGACCGTCACCACCAACGAACAGGCCGGCTCGAAAATATTGACCGCATCGAGCCGGCCACCCAAGCCGACCTCGAGGATGGCCAGATCGACAGCGCGTTCGCAGAAAACCAACTGTGCCGCCAGCGTGCCGAACTCGAAATAGGTCAGCGCGACGTCGCCGCGCGCCGCTTCAACACGCTCGAACGCCGTGACCAGTTCGGTATCTTCGACGGCGTCGCCATTTACGCGGACACGCTCGTTATAGGTCAACAGGTGAGGCGACGTGTACAACCCGGTGCTGTGCCCGGCACTGCGATAGATCGCGTCGAGCATGGCGCAGGTTGATCCCTTGCCATTGGTGCCACCGACCAGAATCACCGGAAACGCAGGATCGATGTGTAAACGGTCGCGCACTGCGCCGACGCGCTCGAGACC
>JBFKXV010000222.1:0-5166 GCA_041637935.1 Burkholderiales bacterium
GCAGGCGGCGTTACAGGCCCACATCGAGAATCGCGATCCGTTTGACGTCGAGCTCAGAATGGTTTGCCAATCGGGCGAGCAGAAGTGGTTCCGGGTGCGCGGACAGGCAGTGAGGGACGATAGTGGCGCTGCCGTGCGAATGGCGGGGTCGATCTCCGATATCAACGAGAAGAAGCTGGCAGATGCACAGTTATTTGCTGAAAAAGAACGGGCGGTCGTAACGCTGGCCTCTATCGGGGACGGCGTCATCACAACCGACGAATCCGGCAAGGTGGAGTTTCTGAATCCGATCGCGGAAGCGCTTACCGGCTGGCGATATAGCGATGCCAGGGGCATGCATTTGGGAGGCCTGTTAAAAATCACCGACGAAAGCGCCAGACAAGAGGCTGCCGATCTGGTTGACGTGGTTCTTCGCAGCGGCCAGGGCGTCACAATGTCGACCGATGTCGTGCTGGTGCAGCGCGACGGAACGGAAATATCGGTCAATGTGTCAGCGGCTCCGATCCGTAGCCGCAGCAGTGAGATCGTGGGTATCGTTGTGGTGTTCCACGACGTCAGTGATGAGCGGCATTTTGCGGCGCGACTGTCTTACCAGGCCAGCCACGACGCACTTACCGGGCTGTTCAACCGCAACGAGTTCGAGCGCCGTCTGAATTTGGCACTTGGAAACGCATCAAAGTATGACCAGACGCATTCGTTGCTCTATCTGGACCTTGATCAGTTCAAGATCGTCAACGATACCGGCGGGCACGCTGCGGGTGACGAACTGATCCGTCACATCAGCAAGCTGTTGCAGGAGCGCTTACGAGAGCGTGACACGCTGGCCCGGCTCGGTGGCGACGAGTTCGGCATGCTGCTGGAGAACTGCCCGCCTGAGCAGGCGATGCGAACGGCCGAGGAGATACGACAGGCGATAAAAGACTTCCGATTCGCGTGGGCGGGGAAGCCGTTTACAGTTGGCTGCAGCATCGGCCTGGTGACCATTGGCGAAGGTGACCATACGCTGGCCGAAGTGTTGCGCGCCGCAGACACCGCTTGCTATGTGGCAAAAGAGAAGGGGCGCAATCGGGTTCACGCTTATAGCACGGATGACGTCGAGGTCTCCTTCAAACAAGGCGAGATGGAATGGGTAGCGCGCATTCAGAAAGCGCTCGAGGAAAAGCGCTTCCGGCTGTACGCGCAGGAAATTGCCAGCTTGCATCCGACCATTGGCGCAGGCACGCACTATGAGCTACTGCTTCGTATGCTCGACGAACAAGGCAACCTGATTTTGCCCGGCACGTTTATCGGCGCGGCGGAACGTTATGGGCTGATGCAGGCAATCGACCGCTGGGTGGTGACCACTGCGTTTGAAACTTATGCCCAGCTGTCGACCAGGAAGCATGGTCGCTCAATCGAGACTTGCAGCATCAATCTGTCAGGGGCATCGGTTGGTGATGACGGCTTTCTCGAGTTCTTGCAAACGCAAGCCGCTATCGCCGGTGTGCCCTACAACGCTTTTTGCTTCGAAATCACCGAGACCGTGGCGGTTGCAAACCTGACCAAAGCGGCAGATTTCATTCGCCAGCTCGGGATGCTCGGTTGCCGGTTCTCGCTTGACGATTTTGGCTCCGGGATGTCTTCGTTCGGCTATTTGAAACACCTGCCTGTGGATTACGTGAAAATCGACGGCGGCTTTGTCAAGGATATGCTGGAAGATCCGATAGACCGGGCAATGGTGGAGTCGATCAATCACATCGGCCATGTCATGGGCAAGAAGACCATCGCTGAATTCGTCGAGAATGTTCAGACACTGGAGGCGTTGCGTGCAATTGGCGTCGACTACGCGCAGGGGCTGGTTATCGCCAGACCGGTTCCGTTCGGGACGGTGGATATCGCAAAAGCCCGCATTGCGGCCGGTCCATTCAGCCGAACCTGACTGAAACGGCTTGACGCAATCCCCCTGCGTTGAGCCTTCCGGACCGGCGCACGGGTTGATTAACAAACAGACGTGCCTTTTTGGTGGCGCCCGGCGGCAATTGACCGCGGCGGACTTCGCCCGATTTTGAATTTACCCGGCTGTTGACCGAACTACGTCACGCAGGAACCGGTTGATTTGGGTGATACTCTTATTGGGAAGCTGGCCGGGCAATCGCTGCATGACTCCGGTCATGTAGAGGAAAGTCCGGGCTCCACAGAGCGGGATGCCGGCTAACGGCCGGACGTCGCAAGGCGATGGAAAGTGCAACAGAAAGCATACCGCCAGCGGCCTGCCGAGGCAGGTGCGGGTAAGGGTGAAACGGCGAGGTAAGAGCTCACCGCGGACGTGGCAACACGGACGGCACGGTAAACCCCATCCGGAGCAAGACCAAATAGGGGGGCTAAAGCGTGGCTCGCGCTGCTCCCGGGTAGGTCGCTCGAGCCGGCAGGTAACTGTCGGCCCAGATGAATGATTGCCTCGAGGTCCGCATGGACTTCAGACAGAACCCGGCTTACAGGCCAGCTTTCTTTCCTCCCGCCTTGTCGTTGCGCCAAGGCTTTTATCGGCTTGTGTCATCGGCGCAACGTCCAATACCAGCCGTATTTTCTCGAAATCACATTAAATAAACTACATAGACTGCTGTTTTTTAGTTGTTAAACGACTGTCGTCAACTGGCGACTGAAGATTAGTCGATAAGTCCTTGTCCTGTCTACAGAAAAGGTGTTTTTGCCCTTGACCCGCCATTTTTTTTGACCTAGAGTGGGGAAAAGTAGGAAAAAGTGGGAACCACTTTAAAAACGGCTACTTCTGGATCAGGGGGCCATGTTTCAGGGAGCGACAGGACTCAACCTCGACGCAAAGGGACGCCTCGCTGTGCCGACCAGGCACCGCGAGCCTTTGCAGGAGGGCAATGGTGGAAAGTTAGTGCTTACTGCGCATCCGCACAAGTGCCTCTTGTTGTATCCGGCCCTGGCGTGGGAGCCCATTCGCGCCCGAATCATGACGTTCTCCAGTTTTGATCCGCAACTCAGTTTGTGGAAGCGGTTATTAGTGGGATTCGCCGAGGAGCTCGAACTCGACGGCGCTGGCCGCTTACTGATTTCACCGGTGTTGCGTAAGTTCGCCGGCCTGGAAAAGCAGGTGATGCTGGTTGGCCAGGGCAGCCATTTCGAATTATGGAGCGAGGCGGCCTGGGATCAGCAGATCGCCGGGATCGAGACCGAGTCGGAGAAGCTGCCACCCGGTATGGAAAACTTCGCATTGTGAGTTCGGGCTCACCCGAGTCAGTGCCGTGAGCCATGACTTACACGAGACGGTACTGCTGAAGGAGGCTGTCGATGCGTTGGATGTCAAAGCGGACGGGATTTATGTGGATGGAACCTTTGGTCGTGGCGGACATAGCCGTGAATTGTTGTCGCGGCTCGGTACGAGGGGCCGGGTGATCGCGCTGGATCGGGACCCGCAGGCGATTGCCGCGGCCGAACAACTCGGCGATGTGCGGCTTACCGCGCGCCGGGCGCAGTTCAGCGCGCTGGTTGATGTGCTGCGCGAAATGGCGCTGGATGGCGTGGACGGCGTGTTACTGGACCTTGGTGTGTCATCACCGCAGATCGATGACGCGAGCCGTGGTTTCAGTTTCAAGCAGGACGGGCCTCTGGATATGCGGATGGACCCGCAAAGCGGGACCAGCGTAGCGCAGTGGCTGATGCAGGCATCGGAGAAAGAGATCGGGGAGGTCATCAAAAACTATGGCGAAGAACGGTTTGCTAAACAGATTGCAAGAGCGATTGTTGCGGCTCGATCACAGCGCTCTATCCAACGTACGCGGGAACTTGCCGAGATCGTGGCAAAAGCCGTTCCGACGCGTGAGCCTCGGCAAGATCCGGCGACGCGCACCTTCCAGGCTTTACGGATTTTCATCAATCGGGAGCTTGAAGAGCTGGAGATGACGTTGCCGCAGTGCGTGGCGTGTCTGAAACCGGGTGGGCGCCTGGTGATCATCAGCTTTCACTCACTGGAAGATCGTATCGTCAAGCGTTTCATGGCCCGGCTGGCGAAGCCCGAGGTGCCCAAGCGCTTGCCGTTGCGAGACAGCGAGATGCCGAAAGGTTCATTACGTTTGATTGGCAAGCCGGTACGACCCGACCAGGACGAAGTGCAACGCAATCCGCGTGCGCGTAGTGCCATCATGCGCGTGGCTGAAAGGCTTGCGGCATGAACCATCTGAACGTCATGTTGTTTGCCGTGTTGCTGGTGTGTGCGTTGGCACTGGTGACCTCGCAGCATCAGGCGCGACGGCTGTTCGTGCAGTTGCAGGAAGAACAGCAACGTGGCCGGGACCTGGAAATCGAATTTGGTCAGTTGCAACTGGAACAAAGTACTTGGGCGATGCAATCGCGTATCGAACAGGTTGCATCGAAAAAATTGGGTATGCGTGTGCCCCCGGTGACGCGCGTGCGAGTGGTTCCTCCCCCTCCCGCGCCGTCCAACCCATGAGATCCCGCACGCATTCGGCCCGGAACGCCCGCCTTCCCGTCTGGCGGGCCCGAGTTCTGGTGCTGTTGGTATTAGCGGGATTCATGACGTTGGCGGCGCGGGCTCTTTATTTGCAGGGCCTGAACAAGGATTTTTTGCAGGCCCGTGGCGAGTCGCGTTACGCAAGAACCATCGACGCGGCGGCCAATCGCGGCACCATTACCGATCGCCATGGCGAACCGCTGGCAATCAGCACACCGGTTGAGTCGGTCTGGGCATCGCCGCAACATGCCAGGCTGAGCGCGGCGAAACGCGCGAAGCTGGCGCGTGTGCTCGAGATGCCCGAAGCGTCGCTTGCGCGTCGCCTGGCGGATGACGAACGCGAATTCGTTTATTTGAAGCGCCAATTACCGCCTGAAGTCGCGGCCAAAGTGGTGGCGCTGAATCTGCCTGGTATTTTTCTGCAACGTGAATATCGTCGTTACTACCCGGCCGGTGAGGTTGCCGCACACGTGATCGGATTCACCAGCGTAGACGACCGCGGTCAGGAAGGTATCGAGTTGGCGTATCAGGACTGGCTGGTCGGCAAGGCGGGTAGCCGCCGTGTCATCAAAGACCGGCTCGGCCGCATCGTGGAAGATGTAGAACGCATGAGCGCACCGCGAGACGGTCGCCCGTTGGCGCTCTCAATCGATCGCAATGTGCAGTACCTTGCCTACCGCGAAATCAGA
>JBFKXV010000223.1:0-5119 GCA_041637935.1 Burkholderiales bacterium
GCATGGACAATACGCGCGATGTCTTCCGCGCTGGCGCCAAACTCCATTGCGATGACCGCTTCGGAAATAAGCTCCGACGCGGATGGTCCCAGTATGTGCACTCCGAGAATGCGGTCGGTCTTGGCATCAGCCAGCATTTTTACGAAACCTGCTGTCTCCCCGAGCGCTTTGGCACGGCCACTGGCAATAAATGGAAACTGCCCGCTGCGATACTCGACACCGTCCGCTTTGAGTTGCTGTTCAGTGCGCCCTACCCAGGCAATCTCCGGCGCGGTATAGATGACCCATGGAATATGCTCGAGATTGACATGCCCATGCTGGCCGGCGATCGTTTCCGCCACCGCAACTCCCTCTTCGGATGACTTGTCCGCCAGCATCGGGCCCCGCACCACGTCGCCAACGGCATAAATATTCGGCGCACCGGTGCGATTGCGATCATCAACTTCAATAAAGCCGCGCTCATCAACATTGACGCCGACGGATTCCAGACCAAGTTCCGCCGTGTTCGGAACGCGTCCAACGGATACCACGAGCCGGTCAAACTCCATCTTGGTGGCCGAACCGTCTTGCTCGAATTGCACTGTTATCGCCTTTTTTTCGACCTTCACCGTGCCGATCTTGCAACCGAGCTTGATGTCCAGACCAATGCTCTTGGTGAAGATGCGCCAGGCTTCCTTGGCAATGCCTTCATCGGCGGCGCCAAGAAAAGTCGGCAGTGCCTCCAGTATGGTGACCTCCGAACCGAGCCGCTTCCACACGCTGCCCATTTCCAGGCCAATCACGCCGGCTCCGATCACACCGAGCCTCGGCGGAACCTGTTCGAATGACAGTGCGCCGGCGTTATCGCAAATGCGAACGTTGTCCACCTCTACGCCGGGAATCTGCCTCGGCACCGATCCGGTCGCAATGATGACATTGGCGGCATTGATCGTTTCGCTGCCGTCCTTGTTTTTGATTTCGATCTGGTAACCTTCGCCACTGCCAACGAGACACCCATGACCATGGATCGAAGTCACCTTGTTCTTCTTGAACAGCATCCCGATGCCGCCGGTAAATTGCTGCACGATTTTGTCCTTGCGCGCCAGCATCGCCGCAACGTCAAGCGAAACATCCTTCACCGTGATGCCATGCTCTGCAAACTTGTGCAGCACGCGCTCGTAATTTTCTGACGACTCGAGCAACGCCTTCGAGGGAATGCATCCAACGTTGAGACAGGTGCCGCCCAGGCTCGGTTTACCCTCGGCCGACTGAAAGTCATCAATACAAACCGTATTCAGTCCGAGCTGTGCGGCGCGGATAGCCGCGACGTAGCCGCCCGGGCCAGCACCAATCACTGCAACGTCAAAATCTTTAGCCATAGTGAGTTCGTCCAGTCAACGAGTATGCCGCGTCTGGCGCCGCCCAGGCCTTCGCGCCACTTTGTGTATCAAATCCGTTTCGTTACGCGCCGGGTTCAGAGTTCGAGCAACAGCGTCGACGGATCCTCCAGCGCATCCCTGATCGCGATCAAAAACAGTACCGCTTCACGCCCGTCGATTATGCGGTGGTCGTAGGAAAGCGCGAGGTAGTTCATCGGCCTGATCACGACCTGACCGTCCTCTGCCACTGGACGTTCCTTGGTTGCATGGATGCCCAGAATCGCCGATTGCGGCGGGTTGATGATGGGTGTGGACAACATCGAACCAAACACGCCGCCGTTTGAAATCGAAAACGTACCGCCGGTCAATTCCTCGATGGTCAGCTTGCCGTCCTGTGCACGTTTGCCGAAATCAGCAATCTGTCTTTCGATATTGGCGAAACTCATCTGGTCGGCATTACGCAAAATCGGCACCACCAGGCCTCGTGGGCTGCCCACTGCCATGCCAATGTCGAAGTAACCGTGGTAGACGATATCGCCACCGTCAACCGAGGCATTAACCACCGGAAATTTCTTCAGCGCCGCAACCGCCGCCTTGACGAAGAACGACATGAACCCCAATTTGACGCCATGTTCTTTCTCGAAGCGCTCGCGGTACTTGCGCCGCAAAGCCATCACCGGCTGCATATTGACTTCGTTGAACGTTGTCAGGATTGCCGCACTTGACTGCGATTGCAGCAACCGTTCGGCGACACGCTTGCGCAACCGCGACATTGGCACGCGCTGTTCTGGGCGGTCGCCCAGAAGCTGGTCAACGTTCACGGGCGACGGAGCACGGGCTGCCGGCTTGGCTTCGGGTTGCGCAGCCGGTGCCGATTGTCCGGCCGACATCACGTCCTCTTTGGTCACGCGTCCGCCACGGCCGGTGCCTTTCAGTGCCGTTGCGTCGAGGCCTTTCTCAGCCGCAATCTTGCGCGCTGCCGGCATCACGACCACGTTCTCGCTCGAGGCCACCGCGGCGGGTGCAGCCGCTGCTGCGGCCGGTGGCGCCTGTTTCGGTGCCGCCTTGTTTGTCTCTGGCGCCTTTGCAGCCCCCGCCGGTGCTCTGCCCTCGGTATCGATTTCGGCAATCACTTCGTTGGCTACCACAGCCCCGCCATCACCCTTGACGATCCTGGTAATGACACCGGAGTCCGGTGCCGGCAATTCAAGTACAACTTTATCCGTCTCGATATCAATCAGGTTTTCGTCACGTTTAACGAATTCACCCTCTTTCTTGTGCCATGACAGCAACGTGGCTTCCGAGACCGATTCGGACAATGCCGGCACTTTCACTTCGATCAACATGTTTACTTTCCCGTGTAAATCAACAAAGCGCGCAAACTGGAAACGTTGTATTCAAATCAACCGTCGCTGCCGAGCGCCGCATCGATTACCGCCTTCTGTCGCGTCATATGCAGTGCGGCGTAGCCACCCGCAGGTGAAGCAGAAGACGCGCGCAACGCAAAACCGAGTTTCTGGTGTGGCAACAAATGGCGTTCGATGTAATGCTGGATGCGGTGCCATGCGCCCTGGTTGCCCGGCTCTTCCTGGCACCATATGACATCCTTGGCTTCCTGATAGCGTTCGATTTCCTCCCTGAATGCGTCGTGAGGAAACGGATACAACTGCTCGAGGCGAACAATGGCGACATCGTCTATGCTCCGCTCACGGCGCGACGCGGCGAGCTCGAAATACACCTTGCCGCTGCAAAACACCACCCGCTTGACCTTCGACGAATCTGCCAGTTCCGTGTCGGGAATAACCGTCATGTATTCCCCCTCAGCCAACTCGTCGAGGGTGGAGATCGACTCCTTGTGGCGCAACAGGCTCTTCGGACTGATGATGATCAGCGGCTTGCGGTAAGGACGTACCATCTGGCGCCGCAAAACGTGAAACATCTGTGCCGGTGTCGTCGGGATGCAGATCTGCATGTTGTAATCAGCGCACAACTGCAAATAGCGCTCGATGCGCGCCGACGAGTGCTCCGGACCCTGTCCCTCGTAACCGTGCGGCAGCATCATCACCAATCCGCAGATACGGCCCCATTTCACTTCACCCGAGGCGATGAACTGGTCAATGACCACCTGCGCACCATTCGCGAAATCACCGAACTGCGCCTCCCAGAGAACCAGTTCGTTCGGTTCGGCGGTGGCGTAGCCATATTCGAATCCAAGCACAGCCTCTTCGGACAAAATGGAGTCGATCACGACGAAATCCGGCTGTCCGTCGGCGATATGCCGCAGCGGTACGTAGACGCCCTCCTGGTCCTTGACACGTTTTTGATCGTGCAACACTGCATGCCGGTGGAAGAACGTGCCGCGGCCCGAGTCCTGCCCGGATATACGAATCGGATAGCCGTCCTTCAACAACGACGCATAGGCGAGGTTTTCAGCCATGCCCCAGTCAAGCGGCAGCTTGCCTTGTCCCATGGCGCGGCGATCGGAAATGATTTTCTCGACACGCGAATGCAGTACGAATTCCGGCGGAATGGTAGTCAACCGCTCCGACAATGCTTTGAGTTCCTCGATCGGAATGCCGGTGACCGCTTTGTAGGTCCAGGGAATGTTCAGATACGGCGCCCAATTGACTGTGTAGGGCGGCTTGAAATTCGACAGGATGGTCTTGTTGGTGTGATAACCCGCATCCAGCGCTTCGCGGTAAACGCGAATCATATCGTCGGCTTCGGTTTCGCCAATCACGCCCTGTTTCTGCAGCTTTTCAGCGTAAAGATGACGCGTACCCGGGTGTTCGCGCACCAGCTTGTACATCCACGGCTGCGTCACCATCGGCTCGTCCTGCTCATTGTGACCCAGCCGGCGGAAGCACACTAGGTCGATGACGACGTCCTTGGCAAATTCCATTCGATAATCGAGCGCGATTTCGGTGACAAAGGCAACCGCTTCCGGGTCGTCACCATTGACGTGAAAAACCGGCGCATCGATCATCTTCGCGATGTCAGTACAGTACAACGTCGATCGCACGTCGCGCACGTCGGAGGTGGTAAATCCAATCTGGTTGTTGACAATGACATGCACCGTTCCGCCAGTGCCGTAGCCGCGTGTCTGGGACAGGTTCAGCGTTTCCATCACCACGCCCTGTCCGGCAAACGCGGCATCGCCGTGCAACAGGACCGGCAACACCTGTTTACCGCCACGGTCCTTGCGACGATGCTGCCTGGCACGCACCGAACCTTCCACGACCGGGTCGACGATCTCCAGATGGGACGGGTTGAAAGCGAGCGAGACATGCATAGGTCCACCCGGCGTCATGACGTCCGATGAGAATCCCTGGTGATACTTCACGTCTCCGGCCGGCAGCTGTTCCACCGGTTTGCCCTCGAACTCTGAGAACAGATCCTTCGGCATCTTGCCCAGGGTATTGACCAGCACGTTTAGCCTGCCGCGATGCGCCATGCCGATCACCGCCTCCTGCACACCGGCGGTTCCTGCTCTTTGCAGCAAATGGTCTAGCGCAACAATGACGCTCTCTCCGCCCTCCAGCGAGAACCGTTTCTGACCTACATAGCGGGTATGCAGATATTTCTCCAGCGTTTCCGCCGCCGTCACTCTTTCGAGCAGATGGTTCTTCACGTCATTCGGGAAGTTCGGCTGACTGCGCGGTCCCTCCAGGCGTGCTTGTATCCAGCGCTTCTGCTGGACATCACTGATATACATGTACTCGGCGCCGATCGAACCGATATAGGTCTCCCGCACTGCGCGC
>JBFKXV010000224.1:0-5112 GCA_041637935.1 Burkholderiales bacterium
AACTGCACTCCTCGCGCCTTGCCTGACCCCATTTTGGGGAGCAACGCATCGACCCAATGTGTGTTAACAGGCCCTAGCAGCTGTGCTGTGCGAAAAGAATGGTCCGACTCGAGATCAAACCATTCATTAGAGGGATCATCGGCATCGCACAATCGCCGCTGCTCACACGGCGCAGTGAGCCAATACCTACGCCACATACGCCCTTTCCCGGTAGTCTCAGTAGAATGGACGCTGTGACCCATGCCAACATCGCAGTTGGAACGGATTTCGGGCGAGACACAACTAACAAGCGGAGAATACAATGCCTACAACGACTTTATCAGGTGTCGCCGTCGTCACCGGTGGCGCAAGTGGTATTGGCGAAGCCTGCTGTCGTGAATTGGCGGCGCGAGGCGCACAAGTCGTCGCTCTGGATCGCGACGAGCGTGTGCACACCATCGCAAGCGCAGTCAGTGGCAAGGGCTTCGTCGTCGATGTCACCGACGACGAGGCAGTCGAACACTGCGCGCAACGAATCGAAGACGAAGTGGGTCCGGTCAACGTGCTGGTGAACAGCGCCGGAGTATTGCAGCAGCCATTACCACCCCACCAACTCTCCATGGAAGTCTGGGACAACGTTATCAGCGTCGATCAGCGCGGCACATATCTAACTTCGGTTGTCTTCGGGAAACGCATGGCAATGCGCCGCAACGGCAGCATTGTCAACATTGCATCGATTGTCGCATCGCGCTCCGTTCCCTTGCACGCCTATGCGCCGGCCAAGGCCGCCGTCGTCTCGATCACCGAATGCCTGGCTGCCGAATGGGGACCGGCCGGAATCCGCGTCAACGCCGTGTCACCCGGTCACACTCGCACGCCCGCCCTGCAGGATGCGATCGACAAGGGGGAGCGCGACGCTTCCACGCTCGAACGCAATAACGCGCTTGGTCGAATGGTGGAAACGGTTGAAGTAGCGCGTGCCGTTGCATTTCTCGCCGGCCCCGACGCCGCGGCGATCACCGGCGTGAATCTTCCAGTCGATTGCGGCTGGCTGGTAACTGGCTCTTGGCACTCCTACGGTGGCCTGCGCGAAACCGCGGTATCCTGATCCGGGTCGTCAAGTCAATTGAGTCGCTTCAGATCGACGACACTGCTAATTCGACATTGCCAGATCGAAATTGCGCGCCTACTTGTATGGCAGAAGGAGTAATATCACGGACGAGTCAATCGGTTGACCGCGCAAAATGAAGATATCCAAATTCAGCTGGGTGATCGTTGTTGCCGTCCTCAGCGTGCCTTTTTCTGCCGTAGCGCTCGATCTCAAGAGGCAGCAATACCTCACACCGCAACAGGCGGCATCATTACAGCAGGAAGTTATCTTTCTCGATGTACGCAGCACTCTGGAGTGGCTGACGGGCCGGGTCAAAGGTGCGGTGCACATTCCGCACGACGAAGTGGCAAAGAAAATCGCGACGTTGATACCTGACCGCTCGGTTCCGATTGTCACCTATTGCGCATCTGGCGGGCGGGCTTTGTATGTGGTCGACGCGATGCGTAAACAGGGTTACACGGTCGTCCCGGTAGTCAACGGCGGTTACCGCGAGTTGATCGCCAACGGAATGGAAAAAGACTAGGCGTTCGCGCGCGACACTGCTCTTAGTACACGGCAGCACAAATCCAGCGTCGGTGTCGGCACGCCATGCTCAGCCGCCAGCTTTAGTGCGTAATCCAGAGTCTCGTCGACTTCGAGGCGTCGGTTGCGATCGGCATCCTGCAGAATCGATTGGCGAAACGCAGGGGCTTTTTGTCTCATCGTTTCGCCGTATGCCTGGACCGCCTTGACGGCATCAGCCTCAGTCGCGTTGATGAATTCCTGGCTGCTAAACCCGCCCTCCTGCAGCTTAACGCCGTGACCAATCGCAACTTGCGCTGTCTCGCGCATCACGCGGGCCGCAATCAGGGCGGTATCGGCATCGGTCATAAAGCGCCAGGTGGGCAGGCGCGTCAGTATCGCCAGCGTGCTGAATCCTGACCAGCCGACGAACTTCGACCATTCGACCGAAGTGATATTGTCCGATGCCTGCGCCTTGAGCCCGCAATGGACAAAGACATCGACAATTTCGTTCACCCGCGCCGACTCACCACCCACGGTTTCGCCGATGATGGTCGGGCCAGCCATGTTGTAGCGCACCGCGCCCGGCAAATCGCCCTTTGCCGGCAGAACGTCGCCGCCAATCATGCTCACCGCTCCGAGCGTGGCGTGCGGCCCAAAGACATTACTGAGCAGATCGTTTTTCAAAACACCGTTTTGCACCGAGAACGCACACTTAAGCTTGAGACTGCGAAGCGGCGCCAAGGCTTTTGCGGTGTCGTAAGTCTTTGTTGCCACGATCAGGACATCGGTTTCGCGGAGTGTTTCCGGTTGCGTCACGATGTCGCAGTGGACAGAAAAGCTTTCTTTTCCTGCAACGGCAATGCCGTGCTTCGCCAGCGCTGCGGCCCGTTCGCCGCGCGCAATCAATGAAACCCGATTCCCGCCGCGAGCAAGGTAAGCCGCGTAGATTGAACCAAGCGCACCGGCGCCAATCACTACGAATCTCATTTTTCTTGATTCCTGTTGCGGGAACGAGAGACTACCTCACCCACTCGTCGCTAGTCACTTCTTTAGCACCCCTCACTCCTCACCAAATATCCACTCTTCAATGGCGCCTCCGGCGCCAATAAACCTCTCACCACGGAGAACGCAGAGGGCGCAGAGAGAAACAAGGAAGAAATTGGAAAGTTGGGTGATCTCGGCCATGGCCGCTATCTCACGCTTAACGGCTCGATCCCCACTGCTCACCTCTCACCTACATCTGACCGGTCACTGATATGATCGTCCACGTAACCTCCCACATTTGCTCACGGTGAGGCAGCAACGATGGCAAACCTTTCCTCAAAGACCGTCCGCACCATGTGCCCGATGAACTGCCATCCGACGCTATGCGGCATGCTGGCCGAGGTGCAGGACGGCAAGCTGTTAAGCGTGGCCGGCGACAAGGACAACCCGGACAGCCAGGGTTTCCTGTGTGTCCGCGGCCAGGCCTCGCGCGAGGTCATCGACAATCCGGCGCGCCTGCTGTACCCCCTGATGCGCGATCGCCGCAGCGACGAACTACGGCGCGCGACCTGGGACGACGCATTCGAGCGCATTGTTGCCGGTATGCACAATCCGCAAGCGGTCGGCATCTGGCCCGGCCACGGTACCTTCACCACCAATTACGGCACCCGGGTCAGTGCACAATTAATGGCGCGCTTCGCAAATTTTCACGGCAGCAATTTCTGGAATCCGGCCATGATCTGCTGGGGGCTTGGGGCCTTTGGTCTCGGCTTGACCGGCATGCTCGAGACCAACACCAAAGAAGACATGGGCGAGCATTCCGACTTCATCTTGCTATGGGCAGCCAACCTCACAAGTCAACCCAATACGGCGCGGCACCTGCTCGCGGCAAAGAAACGCGGCGCCTGCATCGTGACCATTGACGTGCGCAAAACCGAAGCCGCGGCAAAATCGGACGAAGTGCTGATCATCCGTCCTGGCAGCGACACGGCGCTGGCACTGGCAATGATTCACGTCATCTGTGCCGAAAATCTGCACGACCCGGGATTCGTTCGCGAACACACCGTTGGCTTCGAACAGCTCGTCGAACACGTCAGGCCTTACACGCCTCAGTGGGCGGCAGGCATCACTGGTATTGAGGCTGAGCGCATTGCCGATCTGGCACGGCGGTACGCACGGTCGCGACCGGCCATGATCGTGCTGGGTGGCAGTTCGATGCACAAGGGGGCCAATGGGTGGCAGGCAAGCCGCGCCATCGCTTGCCTTCCAGGGCTTACCGGCAACGTCGGCATTCCAGGCGGCGGTTTCGGCCCACGCCATGGCAGTGGCGCGCACGGTCGCGGCCTGAGCAGCATCGTCGAACCACAACGCAGGAAGCACCCGCAAGCGATCCCCAACCAAATGTCTGCCGTCGCCGCGGCGTTGCGTGACGGCCAGATAGAGACGCTGTTGTTGATGGGCACCAACATGCTCTCATCGTTTGCCGATGCTGAAGAAGTAGCCCAAGGGCTTGAAAGAACGAAGCTTGTAGTTAGCTATGATTTGTTCCTGAATGACACCGCCCGGCGCTTCGCCGACGTCGTGCTGCCGGGTACAGCCTGGCTCGAAGAGGTGGGATGCAAGATGACCCACACCCATCTCTATCTGATGGAAAAGGCTCTGGTGCCAGTTGGCGAAACGCGGTCGTTTCACTCGGTCATCACCGAACTGGCGCAACGTCTCGATCTGGAAGGCTTTGATCCGTGGTCTTCTGAAGAGGCGGTGTTCGACGCCATCCTCGATCATCCCTGCACCGGCCATGCGACGGTTGCGGCGCTGCGCGCAGAAGGCGGCATCCGCGCGCTCAATATTTCGCACGTCGCCAATCCGACGCTCGACTTCGACACGCCGTCACGCAAGATAGAGTTCTATTCGGAGCAGGCAGAACGCCTCGGCTTGCCGTCGTTACCTACATATATAGAGAACGAGAGTCCCCGACCCGGCGGCAAATCCTACTCGCTCACACTCACGCAAGGCCGGACGATGGCTCACTTCCACGGCTTCTATAACAACGGCCAGGCGCTGCCGACGCTTGCCAAACGAGAAACGGAGCCGGCGTTGTGGATTTCACCAGGCGACGCTGAAACGCGAAACCTCGCCGATGGCGCTGCCGTCCGTGTATTCAACGAACGCGGCGAACTGAAGGCACGCGCCCGCGTCACCGAGCGCATCCCCGACGGCACGGTTTGGATGCGCGACGGCTGGCCCGGTCTCAACACGCTTACATCAGGCGCGGCAGTTTTACCGGATGCGGCGGTCGACTTGTTTGAGTTTGCCGCGGGCCAGGCCGCATTCGATGCGCTGGTCGAAGTCGCGGCGCTGTAGCGAACGCAGCTAGCGCATTTACGTACCAGCGCCCATCGCCGTTGCGCTACTCCTCACGTTTGCGTGTTTGAAAGAACAAACGCGGCACCGCCGTGTTTGCTCGCCTCCAGGACGGCACCAGCATCAATTCCCGGCACGTGCTTCAAATATCAAAACGCACGCCCTGCGCG
>JBFKXV010000225.1:0-5103 GCA_041637935.1 Burkholderiales bacterium
ACTGGTGAACAATGCCGGTTACGGCTACCTTGCCGCGGTCGAGGAAGGCGACGAGCAGGATATCCGTGACATGTTCGAGACCAATTTCTTTTCGTTGGCCGCGCTGATACGCAAGGTCCTGCCGGGGATGCGCGCGCGAAAAAGCGGCCACATCATCAACATCTCATCAGTCGGCGGATTGGTCGGCGCCGCCAGTTCCGGCTTCTACAATGCCACCAAGTTTGCCGTCGAGGGTTTGAGCGACGCGCTGGCGAAAGAAGTGGAGCCGCTCGGCATCCGTGTCACCGCAATCGAGCCCGGTCCGTTTCGCACTGACTGGGCGGGACGATCGCTCAAACAGGCAAAACATCCGATTGCGGCATATGCTGATACTGCCGCCGCGCGACGCGCGCAAATCACCAGCTACAGCGGCAAGCAGGCGGGCGATCCAGTGCGAGCTGCCGACGCTATCATCAAGGTCGTCGAATCCGATGACCCGCCACATAACCTGATACTCGGCAAGAACGGACTCGACCGGGTGCGTGCCAAACTGGCAGCACTGATGCAGTCAATCGACGACTGGGAAGACGTCACACTCAGCGCCGATTACCCGGATGCGCGAACGACACGCTGACCCTCGCGAAAGGTGACATGAACATGATCAAGGTTGCGGTTCTGGACGACTGGCAAGGTGTAGCGAGAAAGAGCGCCGACTGGCGTGAACTAGAAAAGCGCGCCGATGTGCACATTCTGGAGAGGCCTTTTGGCGACGAAGCCGATGTCGTTCGCCAGCTCGCCGAATTCGAAATCATTGCGGCCATGCGAGAGCGCACTGCTTTCCCGAAGACCGTTATCGATCGACTGACAAAGCTGAAAATGATCTCGGTAACTGGCGCTCGTACCTGGACAATGGACATAGACGCCTGTACGGCGCGCCACATTCCCGTTTGCCATACCGGCATCGCGCAGGCCAGTGCGGCAACGGCGGAACTCGCGCTCGGGCTGTTGCTGGCCGCTGCACGCAATATTGCTTCGGCCGATTTGTCGATGCGTGACGGCCGGTTTCAGCAGCAGCTGCCGGCCGGCATTGTTCTCGAGGGCAAGACGCTGGGTGTAATCGGCCTCGGAAAAATCGGCTCGCGAATGGCGCGCTACGGACTGGCTCTGGGAATGCGGGTTCTGGCGTGGAGTCGAAATCTGACCGAAGACACCGCCAAAGCGGCTGGCGTGCAACGGGTGGATAAAGATACCTTGCTTCGCGAGTCCGATGCCATCTCGCTTCACCTCGTGCTCAGCGATCAGTCACGCGGAACGCTCGGCGCGGAAGAACTGAAAGTGATGAAAGACAGCGCCATTTTGATCAACACTTCGCGAGGGCCGTTGATCGACGAGGAAGCGCTGCTCGACAATTTGCGCGCTGGCAGATTGATCGCCGGCCTCGATGTCTTCGATCGGGAGCCATTACCCGAAAGCCACCCGCTACGCTCGTTGCCAAATACGGTTCTGACGCCGCATCAGGGCTACACGACACAGGAGATCTACAGTCAGTTCTACCGCGAGTCAGTCGAGAATGTGCTCGCTTACCTCGACGGCAGTCCGGTACGCGTGCTCAACCCCGAAGCGCTGGCGATTTGAACGCCCGCCACTCGCGGCTTGCTGTGAGGCAGTTCAGTCGAGATCGTTCGGATCGTCTGACCAACGACGCAACGGACCGTCGTATTCGTCCTCGAACGAGAAATCCTCGTCATAGTCGAAGTCTTCCACGTCCCGGTCGTAGCGCTCCATTTCGTGAATCAGTGCCTGCAGACGCAGCTCGGCCGTGGACTCGCGCTCGAGTTGCTCGGTGAGACTGTTCACAACATCCGCAGCCTGCGCGTAATCGCGCTTGGTTCTGATCGGACGCGCCGACCCATTCTTGCCATGGTGGGCTGCTTTGCGCCCGTTCTTGCGCCCATTCACGTTTCGCTGTGGCATATTCACCTCCCTTGACAACATGTCCATGTCAATTGGCACCATTTCAGGTCTCTCGCTATGCATCTCTGCAGACCATCGTCTGTCGTGTGTCAGCAGAACATCCTGAAAACAGCACAAATGGTGTGCTAGGCAAAACCAGAGGCAAGATTCGATCCCAGATCCGCCTAATCGGAACGCAGTGCACCATTCGCCGATCGGGTTGGCTCAAGTCGGCGATCTGGCGAGAGAAAAATGCGTACTGCGCTAGAGCTGTGCTTGTTGCATTGCAGTATGACGATCTCTCGACAGCCCCGGGCAGCGCCGTTTCGCGGGACAGGTGCCGGAACATGAAGCCAGGGTTATCATCGTCGCGCGGCTGACCGCGGATGACGTGATCGGTATGCGACTTAATTGAGACGCAATAACATCAATAACAGGGGAAGGTCATGACTAGCGCAACGCTTGGATTCGTCGGTGTCGGCAAGATGGGCGCGCCGATGACAACCCGCTTACTGAAGGCGGGCCACACAGTATGTGCATTCGATGCGAGCCGCGAGGCACTGGCGGCGATGGAGCAGCACGGTGCCCGCAGTGCCGGCTCCGCAGCGGAAGTTGCGTCAACGGCCGAAACGGTATTCCTCAGCCTCCCCAATCCGCAAATCGTGCAAACCGTGGCACTCGGTTCCGGCGGCCTGGTTGAGGGCCAGAGCGTCAGGCGCGTCATTGACTTTTCTACCATCGGGCCGCGTGCAGCGAAAACCGTCGCTGACGGCCTCGCCGCGAAAGGGATCAGCTATATCGATGCGCCAGTCAGTGGCGGAGTGAAAGGCGCCCGCGAGGGTACGCTGGCAATCATGGTGGCGTGTCCCAAAGCGGTTTACTCTGATGCGGAAACGCTGTTGAAAAACTTCGGCAAGGTATTCCACCTCGGCGAAATCGCCGGTCAGGCACAGACGATGAAACTCGCCAACAATTTGCTCGCTGGTGCTGCCATCGCACTGACGTCCGAAGCCATGGTCATGGGAGTCAAGGCCGGTCTCGACCCGAAGGTGATGCTCGAGGTGCTCAACAACAGTACCGGCCGCAACAGCGCCACCCAGGACAAGTTTCCGCGCTCGGTGCTACCCGGCACATTTGACTTCGGATTTTCCACTGGCCTGTCGTACAAAGACATCAGCCTGTGCATCGACGAGGCAGAGGCGCTCGGCGTGCCAATGGTGGTCGGCTCGACGGTACGTCAGTTGCTGGCTGTCACGCGCGCAATCTATGGCGACGATTCGGACTTCACTTCGATGTGTCGCGTTGTGGAATCATGGGCCGGCGTCGAAGTGCGCGGCTGAAGACGCGCTGGCTGAACTCCTCAGAAAGCACGTTTTTCAGAACAAACCATGGCGCGTCTCGCTTTTTGACAATTCTCATACCGAGCTGTGAGCTTCGCCAATGCTTGACGTCACCGTAACTTAAGCCGTCAGGTTGCTGACTTGACCAATTCTTGAACACACTGAAGAAAGAGAAAACGACATGAACGAAGGGCTCTTTGAAAAAGGACTGAAAATACGCAAATCGGTGCTGGGCACCGAGACTGTGGAAAAATCGTTGGCGTCTGCGGACGACTTCAATATGCCGATGCAGAAGCTGGTAACCGAGTACTGCTGGGGAGCGGTCTGGGGGCGCGACGAACTGCCAAAGAAAACGCGCAGCATGCTCAACATTGCCATGCTTGCAGTACTCAATCGTCCGAACGAATTCAAACTGCACATTCGCGGCGCGATCCGCAATGGCGTAACGCGCGAAGAAATTCGCGAGATCCTTTTGCAAGTTGCCATCTACGCTGGTGTACCAGCCGGCATCGATTCGTTCCGCATTGCCAAAGAAGTGCTTGCCGAGCTCGACAAATCAGGCGCCTGAAAAAAAGCGTTTCGGCTACCTGAACTCACCCGGAGTACGCGAACATGAATGACGACGTTTACGAGATTCACGCTATTAAATACGCCCGGTTACACCGCCTCTCGCCTGACAACTTCATCGGTGGCGATCCTCATAATACCGATATGCCGCTGAACTACTACGTCTGGACCATCACCAATGACTCGCGCACCATCGTCGTCGACACCGGTTTCGGCCAGGAAGCAGCCGAGCGGCGCGGTCGAAGCATCGTACGCCCGGTGGAAGAAGGTATCCGCGCCCTGGGGATCAAACCTGAAAGCGTGAAAGAGGTCGTGATCACGCATATGCATTATGACCACGCCGGCAATTTACCGTTGTTCGCCAATGCGACGTTCCATCTGCAGGATCAGGAAATGGACTTCGCAACCGGTCGCTGCATGTGTCACGAGATCATGCGCCAGGCCTATGACGTGGGCGACGTCGTCAACATGGTCCGATACGTACACGACCAACGAGTACGGTTTCACGATGGAGCGTCGGAAATCGCACCGGGAATCGAACTGCATCACATCGGCGGCCACACCAAGGGATTGCAAGTCGTGCGGGTCAAGACACACAGAGGTTGGGTCGTGCTCGCCTCCGACGCGAGCCACTTCTATGCGCACATGGAGCAAGGGCGCGCATTCCCGATTGTCTACAACGTCTTGGACATGATGGAGGGCTTCGCCACCCTGCGACATCTCGCCACATCACCACAGCACATCATTCCCGGACATGACCCGCTGGTCATGGAGCGCTATCCGGTCGCGATGCAAGGAATGGAAGACTGGATCGTTCGCCTCGACGCCGATCCCGTGTCCTGATCTATATTGCGTGTCGATTGGCTAGTGCCAAACCCTCTCACCGCGGAGGTCGCTTAGGACGCAGAGGTCCGCAACGCCTGATGCTTGCGCCGCCGAAACCAAACATGCGCATTACACTGCGATGATGTGTGGAGTGCGGCGATGACGACGCGGCAGTACTTCTCGGCCAACCGCCTGATAATTTCGAAGCCAGACACGGCGACGCCCGATATCGATTTCTCAGTAAACTGATCTCGAATTTCGTTTCTGGTTTCCTCTGCGTCCTTTGCGACCTCCGCGGTGAGCGCTCTTGTTTGCATTTCACCACCTGCTCGGTGTCCCATTCAACGACTGGGTTTGCCGCCGGGCCACACTGGCGACTGCGCTAGCTGCGGCCAGGCCGCCGGCGCGCGACAGGCCTGTTCCGCCTGTTCCGGCGCCA
>JBFKXV010000226.1:0-5099 GCA_041637935.1 Burkholderiales bacterium
ATACGGTCTTATCTCGGGCAGCTTGGGCGCGATGAGCAACTGGGCGATCGCTGGCAACTTGCTGACCCCTGGTGGCGCAAGGCCGAGCAAGCGCTGCTTGCCACCATGATGCACGGCATTGAGCGTGATTTTTCCGATTTGCATTGGCTGCAACCGGGTTGGACCGGCTTGTTCGCCGATACTTTCAGTGACGAGGAAGTAGTCGGGCTAATTTCGCACTTTAGAACCGAAACCGGCGGCAAACAGGTACAGATCATCGATCACACCGTATCGACGCAAGTGATGATGACGTTGAGCTTTGCCGGCAAGCTCACTGTACTGCCGGGAATAGAGGAGGAACGGGCTCGCATGCAGACACTCTGGAACGACGCGGACCAGCGGATGCGTTTCTCCATCCAGGGGGCTGCAAACGCCGAGGGCCAGGCGTTTGCACTGTCGCCGCTTGGCAAGCGGTATTTCACAACCGTGATTCTCAATCTGACCGGAATGGTCAACCAGCGCATTGATGAAATCGCTGCACAGCGGCGAAGTGAGGTGCAGTTGCACGGCGACTTGGTGCGGCCGTTCGTGGAAGGCTTCAAGCGTGAATCAGCTTGAGACTTTTTGCTTGCTGGAAAGTCTTTAACCGCGGGAATGATCGAGACTGATCGTCTGATTGCTCCAGCGCCAATCTCTTCTGAAGAAGAGGTGATCGAACGGGCGCTACGCCCGAGGCAGCTTGAAGACTACGTGGGCCAGGAGAAGATCCGTTCCCAGCTGGCCATCTTCATCGAAGCAGCGCGTCGGCGCCGCGAGGCGCTTGACCACGTTTTGTTGTTTGGCCCTCCCGGGCTCGGCAAGACCACGCTGGCGCATATTATCGGACGCGAGATGGCCGTCAACGTGCGCCAGACATCCGGGCCGGTGCTGGAACGTCCGGGTGATCTCGCCGCGTTGCTGACTAATCTCGAACCGAACGACGTGCTGTTCATCGACGAGATTCATCGACTGTCGGCGGTGGTGGAGGAGATACTCTACCCGGCACTCGAAGATTACCAAATCGACATCGTCATTGGCGAAGGTCCGGCGGCGCGATCGGTCAAGCTCGACTTGCCGCCATTCACGCTGGTTGGCGCAACGACCCGTGCCGGAATGCTGACCAATCCACTGCGCGATCGTTTTGGCATCGTTGCGCGCTTGGAGTTCTACACGGCCGAGGAGTTACAGCAGATTGTGCGACGGTCGGCCGGACTGCTCACAGTGGAAATCAGTGAGGCGGGCGCAGTGGAAATTGCATCGCGCTCACGCGGTACACCGCGTGTCGCCAATCGCTTGCTGCGGCGCGTGCGCGACTATGCCGAGGTGAAAGCCAGCGGTGTGATAGATCGCGAAACGGCCCATGCGGCGCTCGATATGCTCGACGTCGACGTGCTCGGGCTCGACGTCATGGATCGCAAACTGCTCATGGCGATCATGGAAAAGTTCAGTGGCGGGCCAGTCGGAATCGATAATTTGGCAGCGGCGATCGGCGAGGCGCGCGACACCATAGAAGACGTGCTTGAGCCATTTCTGATTCAGCAAGGGTATCTGCAGCGAACGCCGCGCGGCCGCATTGCGACTGCAGTCACGTATCGCCATTTTGGACTGCCTGTGCCGGCTTCCGGGACCAACGGCCAACTGTGGCAGGAGAACTGAGATCGCGTTTTCAATCGCTATTCGGGTGTATTTTCAGGACACCGATGCCGGCGAAGTCGTATATCACGGCACTTACCTGAGTTTTTTGGAACGAGCACGCACGGAATGGCTTCGGCATCTCGGATTTGGACAGCATCAGCTCAAGCAACAATTTGGCGTGTTGTTCATCGTGCGTAGCATCGAATTGAAGTTTATTCGTCCGGCCCGGCTCGACGACCTGGTCGACGTTAGCGTCGCTATAACGCAGTTGGGCCGTGCGCAGGTGACGCTGGCGCAGGAGGTGAGCTGCCACGATGCGACTCTGGTTCGCGCAAGCGTCAATCTGGCGTGCGTGGCGAGCGGGAATTTTCGTCCACAACCTGTGCCCAAGGAAATCGGCACGGCGTTCAGCAACGCTACTGGCACCGACAAGATGATGAGGAAATCAAAGTAATGACCGTCAGCGAAGATATGTCACTGCTGTCTTTGATCACCAACGCGAGCGTGCTCGTGCAGTTGGTCATGGCATTGCTATTAGGGATGTCACTGGTGTCCTGGTGGTTCATTTTTCGAAAGACGTTTGTGGTGCGGGATGCTCTGCGCCGCGCCGATGAGTTCGAGCGCAGCTTCTGGAGCGGCGCTGACCTGGGCACGCTATATCAGGCGGCGGTATCAAGCCGCAACGACGCCGGGAGTCTCGAACGAATATTCGAATCCGGATTTCGCGAGTTCGTGAAGTTGCGCAAGCAGAACGGAATCAGTTTACCGGTGCTGATGGACGGAACGCGCCGGGCAATGCGCGCCACCTATCAGCGCGAGCTCGACTATCTTGAATCGCACTTGTCGTATCTGGCCACGGTCGGTTCCGTGAGTCCATATATCGGGCTGTTCGGTACCGTGTGGGGCATCATGAACGCGTTTCGCGGCCTGGCAAATGTTGGTCAGGCGACACTCGCTCAAGTTGCGCCCGGGATTGCAGAAGCGCTGGTTGCAACTGCCATGGGCCTGTTCGCGGCGATACCTGCGGTAGTTGCATTCAATCATTACGTTCGCCACATCGAGCGCTTGTCGACGCGTTACGACAGCTTTATGGAAGAGTTCTCCAACATTCTGCAGCGGCAGGTGAACTTCCCGTCGGTACCGCAGGGCGTGGAAATGGAACAGGAGCAGAACTGAGATGGCCGTGCGCCGACAACGCCGGCTGATGAACCAGATCAATGTGGTGCCGTATATTGACGTCATGTTGGTGCTGCTGGTCATCTTCATGGTCACAGCACCACTGCTCAATCCCGGCGTGGTTGAGTTGCCCACCATCGGTGAAGCATCTCGACCACCGGTACGGCCACTCGAAGTCACCATACGCGCAGACGGCACGTTGTCCTATATCGATCGCGATCGATCGCGCGCCTCGCGTGCCGTGTCCAAGCAGGAACTTCTCGAGGTTATTCAGTCCAAACAGGAGAGCAAGCCGGAGCAGCCGGTATTGATATCGGCGGATAAAAGTGTCCGCTATGAAAAGGTGATGGAAATAATGGATCTGCTGCAGCAGTTACGAGTGCAGCGGGTTGGACTGATGGCAGTACCGAAACGCTGATGCGGAAGAAAGCGCCTGAGCCGGGACGATTGGCTTCGGGTTTGTTCGCCGTGCTCGTCCACGCGTTATTTTTTGGCTTGCTTTTTTTCGGCATCAGTTGGCAAAAGGAGCAGATCGATCCGGTGTTTGTCGAGTACTGGGAGCCGACACCACCCGAAGCCAAGGCACAGCCGGAGCCGAAGCCGGAGCCAGAGCCGGAGCCGGAGCCGAAACCCGAACCAGCCAAACGCGAAACGCCCCCCAAAGCCGAGCAACCGGAGCCCGCCAAGCCCGAGCCGGTGCCGACGCAGGCGGCGGTCGAACCTCCCAGGCCGGCGCCGAAGCCGGTTCCCGCCCCGCCAGTGGCGGAGCCGCCCGAGCCGAGCCAGGCGGATATCGAACTGAAGGAAAAACAGCGTAAGGAACGCGAGGCGGAACTGAAGCGTCAGGAGGAACTGAAGGCGGCCGAGCAAGAAAGATTGCGGCTTGCCGAAGCGCAGCGTCTCCAGGAAGAAGAAGAAAAGCGCCGGCTGGAAGAGGAGAAGCGGCGGCTGGAAGAGGAGCGCAAAAAGGCCGAAGCGGAGAAACGCCGGCTCGAAGAGGAGCGCAAAAAGGCCGAAGCGGAGCAGCGCCGGCTCGAAGAGGAGCGCAAGAAAGCCGAGGAAGAGACGCGCCGGCTGGAAGAGGAGCGCAAAAAGGCTGAAGCGGAGCGTATCAGGCTTGCCGAGGAAGAGCGTAAACGGATCGAGGACGAGCGCCGGCGTATCGAGGAAGCGCAGCGCCAGGCCGAACAAGAGCGGCTCAGGCTGGAGCGCGAAGCGGCCGAGCGAAAGCGCCAGGAGGAGTTGGCGCGACTGGCGCAAATCAAGCGCGAGCGGGAAGCGAAGGAACGGGCCGAAGCGCAAGCGCGGGCCAGAGAGCAGGCACTGGTCAATGAATACATTGCGCGCATTCAGGCAAGGATCCGTAGCAAGGTAAGAGTGCCACCCGATATGAAAGGTAATCCCGAGGCGTTGTACGAGGTCCTGCTATTACCCGGTGGCGATGTTCTCGAAGCGCAATTGAAGAAGTCGAGCGGTGTGCCAGCTTATGATGACGCGGTTCGCAGAGCTATCATGGTGGCAAGCCCGCTTCCGGTGCCGTCTGACCCGGACATGTTTCAGAGGTATTTCAGGAAATTTAATCTGTCCTTCCGACCCAAAGAGTGAGTTTGATGCAAAGTTCGAATCTGTTAAAGACGTGGATTCTGGTGCTTATGTTGCTGAGCGGTGCGCTGCCGGCTCAGGCCCAGTTGACCATCGATGTGATTGGGGGTGGCGCGAGCCAGATACCGATCACCGTATTGCCGTTTGGTAACGAACAACGATACGAGCAGAAAGTCAGCGAGATTGTATCGGCTGATCTGCGCCGCAGCGGCTTGTTCCGGCTCGGCGCAGTCGGCAGCAGGCGACCGTTTCCAACCCAGGTAAAAGACGTCGATTACGAGTATTGGCGCAGCGAACGCGCACAGAACCTGGTGATAGGTGACGTCATGCCGCGCGCCGAAGGGAAAGTCGAAGTGCGTTTTCGAATGTTCGACGTGGCGAGTGAGTCTCAGTCACTTGGTTTTTCATTCCTCGTCGATTCGCGCCAATTGCGGGCCACAGCGCACAAAATAGCCGATCTGATCTATGAGAAATTGACCGGCGACATTGGCGTCTTCTCGACCAAGATCTGCTACGTCGTAAAACGCGGCGAGACCTTTGAGTTGCAAATCGCGGACGCCGATGGATACAACCCGCAGGTCGTGCACCGCTATGATGAGCCTATTATTTCGCCACAGTGGTCGCCGGACGGCACGCGTGTTGCATATGTTTCGTTCGAGCAACGCAAA
>JBFKXV010000227.1:0-5065 GCA_041637935.1 Burkholderiales bacterium
GGGTGCCTGTTTTATTTTGGGTCGGTTGTCCCCGGTTATCACCGGCATCTGCGGAGAGTAGCTTTTTCAACAAACTGCTAGCGCACCTTCTCCGATTCGGCCATAGCAGCCTTAAGCGCAGAGATGTCGAAGTCGTCGCGTTTCGCCGCGTCGAGCAGGACTTTCTCGCGTCGTGCCATCAGGTCGATCGCTGCCGGCAACTTCTCCAGGTACTGTGGCGGAATGACTACGGCACCGTGGCGGTCGGCATGGACGATTTCGTCAGGCCTGACACGCATGCCGAAGATTTCAACCGGCTTACTCATTTCCACCAACTGAACCCACGCATGACTTGGGGAAAGCGAACCGGCGAGGCACTGAAAATCGGGGTGCATTGCGTCGAGGTCTCGCATCGAGCCGTTGGTTACGGTTCCGACGCATCCCAGTCCGCGGTGTATGTGCGTATTGACTTCGCCCCAGAAGGCGCCAACACCGGGCCGTTCGTCAATGTCCTCGATGACTGCAATCGACGGTTGCTCACCGCCGGCAATGTACTCGTAGTAGGCAATCCGGTTCTGTCGGCGTTGCGCAGGATCGTAAGGCGTCGAGCAGCGGATCGTTGCGGTACGGGCAAATCCGACAATGGCCGGTAAATGTGACGAGGCGGCAATCAACGTTTGTTGCGTGAAGCCGGTGAGCTCGCGCGAACCGCTGGCGATTTCCAGCGCGTTGCAGATGGTCGGCGTGTCGAATTCACGCAAGTGCGAAAACAAATCCTCAAAATCCATTCATGTTCTCCGTCGGTTTTTTATCGCGCGGTCAATGGAAGCTGACAAATCATCTCAAATACCATCGATTGGCCTGACAGCAGCTGTAACAGCCTGATCCTGACTGCATCGGGGAAGCTTGCGCTGAAAGCGCTGCGCAAACCTCAATCGATGATAGCGGCATAAACGAGCTGCCGGAACAGCTTGCGATAATAGGCTCGCGTCGGTCCCGGTGCCTGGCTCATGTAGACCGCGACAATACGTTCTTGTGGATCGATCCAGAAATAGGTGCCGGCATATCCGCCCCAGGTGAATTCACCCTCGGAGCCCGGCACACCGGCAATACCTTGCGCTTCGCGGACCGCAAAGCCAAGCCCAAATGTGTAACCGGGCGTGCCGAGTAAAAGCTCGCCCGGCGTCAACGCAGTCATGATGCGATCGCCAAGATGATCCGACGTCATCAGCGCAATGGTGCTGCGGCTCATCACGCGTTTGCCGTCGAGTGTGCCGCCGTTGAGCAGCATTTGTGAAAAACGCAGATAGTCGGCGGCCGTCGACACGGCACCGGCGCCGCCCGAATCGTTTGCCGGCACGCGTGTAACGTCGAACAGATAGGGCGTTTCGTTGCCGTCTGCGTCAGTCGGCAGTGGCTCGACGACACGGCCGAGGTCCTTGCGCGGGACCCAGAAGCCGGAATCCGACATGTTCAGCGGTACGAACAGGCGTCGTTTCAGGAAATCAGCCAGGCGTTGACCGGACACCGCCTCGACCACGCGGCCCAGCAGGTCGCTCGCCAGACTGTACTCCCAGACGGTACCGGGATGATGTGCCAGCGGTGAGCGTGAGAACGCGTCAATCTGTTCCTCTGGTGTCAGGTCGCGAATATCGAAGCTTTTCGTTGCACGGACAAGCCGGCCCTTTGCGTACGCTTCTTTCACAGGAACGTTGTTGCTGATTTCGCCATATACCAGACCGGCACTGTGGCGCAACAAGTCTTGCACGGTCATTTCCCGCTGTGCTGGTACCAGCGTGTAAGTCATTCTGGCAAACTCCGCGTCGGTGTGTGCGACGCTGACCTGCAAATCTTTGAGTGATGGCAGAAACTTCGAAACCGGATCGGTCAGTTGCAGCACACCGTCTTCGACCAACATCATCGCGGCTACCGAAACGAGCGGTTTGGACATCGAGTAGATCCGGAAAATCGCATCCTGCGCCATCGGTTTGCGCTGCACCGGGTCGCGAAAGCCGAGTGCGTCCGAATAGACGAGCTTGCCGTCACGTGCAATCATGAACACCACCCCGGGAAGTTTCCCTTCCTTAATGTGCGTCGCGAATACCTTGCTGATGTTGTTCAGTCGCTGCGCCGACAGGCCAACCGACTCGGGTTGGGCAATCGGTAACGCCTGTGCCGCTACCAGTGGTGCATAGGCAACGACTGCGAGAAAATACAGCGCTGACAGGATGCTTCTGGGCTTCATTGGTCTTCCTCCCGGATTACGTGCCGGCTATGAATTGTTTTGTTGACCGGCGCCGATGCGTTGTCGCGAACGTTGGTGACTATACTTCTTTACGATACAGCCAATACGTCAAATCGTATCGCCGGTTGCTGCTAACGGCTATGTTTACAAATGCTGTGTGGGGCCAATCGAATTGATTGCTTGTTATTGACCATTGGCGAGATGGTAGACCTTTTTCGGTCCTTGTGGCGGCGTCAGGAGGCCGCGTCGGTTGGAGACGTGGCATCCTGGCAACGCCCCACGGTGTGGCAATTAGATTATTCAGGGTCGAGCGCCCTATTCGATTGAGGCGAAGCGACGGGCGGTTTGGTTCCAGTCACGCACGAAAGTCGCGAATTCGTCGGCGGGCACCGGCCGGCACCACAGGTAACCCTGACCCATTTCACAGCCGCTGTCTGCCAGATAGGCGCGCTGCGCCTCGGTCTCGATGCCCTCGGCGACGATCTCCTTTCCCAGACCCTGGGCAACGCCAATGATGGCGCTAACGATTGATTCCGAGCCATCCTCTGCGCCAATGTCCTTGACGAAAGAGCGATCGATCTTGAGCACGTCGAAAGGAATGCTCTTCAGGTAAGCCATCGATGAGTAGCCGGTGCCGAAGTCATCGATTGCGATACGTACGCCCCGGTCGCTGAGTGCCCTGAGAGCGGACAGAACTTGCTCCGAGTTTTCCATCAACAGACTCTCGGTAATCTCGAGTTCGAGCGAAAATGGACGCAACCCGCTGGACACCAACGTGTTCTCAATTCGGTCGACGATGTCCTTGCGCTTGAATTCACGGCTTGACACGTTAACCGAGATTCGCATCGGCGCCATCCCGTCGCGTTCCCATTGACGAAACTGTGCGCTGGCCTCGCGTCTGACGAATTCGCCGACGTGCTCAATCAGATCACTTTGCTCTGCGATGCTGATAAACGAGCCCGGCATGACCATACCGCGCGTGCGGTGCTGCCAGCGAACCAATGCCTCCGCCCCGATAATCTCGCCATGCCGCAAGTCGATTTGCGGCTGAAAATACAGAGTCAGCTCGCTCTTTGCGATTGCGTGCCTCAGGTCGATCGCAAGAGTTGCCTGATCCTTGGCCTGTTCACTACTTTGTGCTTCGAAAGTTGAGTAGGTCGCACCGCCTTCGCGTTTGGCGGCATGCATCGCAAAGTCGGCGCTGCGCAGCAGCGAGTGCGAGCTTTTGCCGTCTTCCGGAAAAACCGCCACACCAATGGTTGCGCTCAGATGGTGCTCACGGCCGCCAAGCGTGTAGGGTTCGGAAAGTGTGTCGATCAGTTTCTGCGCCACCGATGCTGCATCGGTGTCCTGTGAAATAGTCGGCAACAGTATGCCGAATTCGTCACTTCCAAAGCGTGAAACCAGGTCCTCGGTGCGCAGGCACGTCTTCATCCGCATTGATGCTTGTTCGAGGAGAATGTTTCCGCCCTCATGTCCGAAGGTATCATTGACTCTCTTGAATTGGTCTAGATCGATTAGCAGCAAAGCGAGTTGTCGTGACTCTCGCCGTGCTCGCGAAATCTCTTCGCCAAGACGATTCTCGAAATACTTACGGTTTGGCAGTTCAGTCGTCGAATCGTACAGCGAATGAAACATCAGTTGTTGACCGCGCACGGATGACGTGTAGGCGACACCAAGCCTGTGTGCGATATCGCGTGCCAGTGCGCGCCCCTGTTTTTCTAGAGTACGCGCCTCGCGGTTTGCAACGATCAATGCGCCCGCGGGAACGCTGTCCTTGTATATCGGCAGCACCAGGCAATCGCGCAATCCCAGCTTGTGAAGCGGTCCCAGAATCGCATCGTCAGGTGCGCTGATAAACCAGTCGCCGTCGGGCATCGACGCGAGGCGGGCGATAGAGCGCGCCTCGAACGCATTTTTGATCATGCATTCCTCGCTATGATCATCCGGGCCGATGATCGTCAGCTTGCTTTTTTTCGGGTCGTCCTCATAGAGTAACGCGAGTGCCGTGGCGTCACCCGGCAAAACCGCGCTGATACGCGGAAACACGCTCTCGGCAATCCGATCGAATGCCGCGCCCGAAAGAATTGCACGGTCAATCTCGGAGAATATTTTGAGCACTTCCAACGCGTGTTCCGGCGTCCTGGCCGCATCTTGCGATTGGTCACCTGGCGCGCCGGTTGCCTGACGCCTAACCGGCAGCCGGGAGTCGATGCCGGAGGCAGCGCCGCGCGCAACTGTTGCATGCTGCCTGGTAATTTTCGGGCGGCCCGCCGCCAGCCAGGCCAGTGTCAAGGTCGCCAGCATGCACAACATGCCCGCGAACATGTAAAACACGGACACTTCGCGCGCCACGGCGCCCGCTTGTGCATCAAACGGCGTCAGTGTGACGACCCAGTCGCGCCCGCCGTACTCTTGTGCGATCGGCAATAACGCCTGTCCGCTTGATTGCACCTCTGGCACAAACTGGCTGAGAGATCGCTCGCGACCCGACGATGGCAAATCCCGCACGCCGGCGCGCGCCATCGTTGCAGATTGATCGCAAAAGACCGGATTGCCACCACTGTCGAGCACGCAGATTCGGTAGCCGTCGTTCACCCCTTCGACAGGGTCTTGCCAGAGAAATCCAGGCGCCAGCTCGGCGACCAATATGCCAGGCTGTCCGGCATCGGTGAAATTCAATGCACGCATTAGAGTCGGTCCCTGATTCGAACCGGGGATTGGCGAAACAAGTGCTGAACGGCCGTCGGTTATGTGGCTGAGTGCTGCCGCGCCGGGACGTGTCACGGTTTTCACATCACCTTTGATGACGATGGGCACCTGGCCACTGCGCAACACCAC
>JBFKXV010000228.1:0-5064 GCA_041637935.1 Burkholderiales bacterium
AACACTGAAGTTGCGCGGTATCAACAGCGGTACAACCCAGCGCGTTACTGCCAGTGCAACGACCAGTCCGCAGATCGAGAACAGCGCCAGCTGCGCCAGCCCGGGAAAACCCGAGAACAACAAGGCGGAAGTACCGACGACCGATGTCATGACACCGAGGCGCAGCGTCGGCCAGATGCGCGCGATGGTAGCCTGCGGCCGTTGCGCGCGCGTCGATCCCGCTAACAGGTGTATCGCATAGTCGACGCTCTCGCCGATCAGCGTCGCGCCGAATCCGATCGTGATGCCGTGAACGTCGCCAAACCAGAGCGCGACTGCCGCGATCCCGACCAGTGCACCGCTGCTTACCGGCACCAGAATCAGCGCGAGTGCCCGCAGCGAGCGCATAACAAACAAAAGCAGTGCCGCAATCGCCAACGCCGCCGCACTGGTCACCCTGATGGCATCGGTCTTGATGGTGTCACGTACCTGGGTTGCGAACACACCGGGGCCAACGACGGTCAGTTCAGCGGCAGTCTTGCCCGCCGCGGCCTGGGCATCGCGAAACGCCGTGACAATGCAGTCGACGGCGGCCTGTTGTGCATCGATGTCGAAACCCGGGGACACCGTCTGGGCAACCAGCAAGGCTCGCCTTCCGGCGGCATCGAACCAGACGCCGTGGCGCATTTCCGGCCGCCTCTTCGATTCCAATTGTTCAATGATGTAGAGCAACTCGCCGGTTGGATCGCTCGACACCATTGGTGCGGTCAATGCGCCTATCGACGAACTCAGCAAATGCAACTGGGTTTGTAAGGCGCGGCGTAAATTCTCCGCGCTGAAGTGGTCCTCAGCCACTGCAGGACTGAGCACATAGCGGTGTTCAAGCAAAAACGCTCGATACGCCTGCCACTGGTCGTCGCTGCCGTTGTTAACATCGACAAATTCCGGTGCCTCAGCGAGGCGTTGCGCAACGTCGCGGCTCAGACCGGCCAGAACGCGTGGTTCATCGCCAGCAATGGCAACCAGAATCAGCCGCGACACAACGCCATCCCTCAGTTGATCGACCAGTACCTGCTGCGCTGGTGTCGGCGCGGCCGGCAGAAACGCCTGCAGATCGGTGCTAAAGCCGGATCTCGCAACAATTGCCACACTCGCGCTCACCAATGCCAGCCACACGGCGAGCGTCGCGAGCGCTGTGCGATTCACGGGTCGCGCTCCGAAATCTGCATCACCGAACGGTCTCCGTTTTTCTGTACCAATTCGATAACAGCAATCCGTCCGAGCCCACCACGGATGCTCACCAGTCGAACAACGGCGGCCATCTCGGACTGGCTCGGAACCATCACCAGTTCCCAGTCATCAGCACTGCCGTGCAGTTCGATTCGGTAGAAGCGACGCAGCACCTCGAGGTTGCCTGTAAGCGTCGCGCGCAGGCCCTCAATAAAGCCCCACAGTGCGGGATAACGGTGCAATCTGAGCTGGCGTTGCTTTCGTTCCGGTCCGATCTCTACTGTCAATAAATCACCGATGACGGTCATGCGCTCCGGGTGCGGCCGTTGCGTGAATTTCTCGAGCCGGCCCGGCGCAAACGCGAGTGTGCCAGTTTGCTCGATCGGCTCGTCGAGGACGGCGAGAAATCTGGTTTCAGAGAAGGTTGCCTGCCCCGAGCTGCGCTGCGCCAGTTGCTCCATCAGCACGTCCAGATTCCAATCCGATGCGTTTGCCGAGCCACCGCACAGCAACAGGGCCAGCATTAAGTTAATCAGTGCTGAACAAATACGTCCTGGCCAAAACAGGCGCAACTCAGTCCGCATCATCATCGTTCGACCAAAAGTCGTAGAAGTTAAACCAGTTAAACGGTGCCTCACGGCAGTAAGTTTCGAGCCGGCTCGCGTACAGCCGTAGCCAGCCTTCCAAAATCTGGTCGCGCCCCGCTCTGGGTAACGACGGTGACTCGACCAGGGATTCGAAATGCAGGTCATACCGGTTTGCGCCGCGATAAAGACCGATCATCAGGATCAACGTCCGGCCGGTCAAAGCGGCAATGCGAAACGGCGCAGCCGGAAATGATGCATTCGCGCCAAGAAACGGCACCGCCACCATGCCGCCTTCGCTGATGGCACGATCGGCCAGCATGCCGACCCAGGCACCCTTGTCGAGTTGTTCGATGACCCGCAGCATCGAGTCGGGCGAACCGAGCGCAATCACGTCGTTTTCGAGTGCCGGATTGATGGCGCGTGTCACGCGGGCGACGCGGCTGGCATTTTTTTCGAACATGACCAGATTCACCGTTACCTGCCGACGGCGGCCGAGACTGCGTAATGATTCGAAACTGCCAATGTGCGCACCGATCAAAAAACAACCCATGTTGGCGTTTAGCTGTTCGACCAGCAGTTCCTCACCATGCAAATTGATGTCGAATAAAGACCAGCGGTCGGACAAGAAGTAAATGCGGTCAAGCGCGACGGTCGCAAAGGTGTAGAAATGCCGAAACACCTCGCGCAATGACGGCTCGTGTCCCAACACACGACGTAGATAATCGCGCGAGGCGCGACGCGCACGTCGGCCGAAAATCAAATAATAGGTCGCTACCGGCACCAGCACCGCGCGGGCAACTGGCCTTCCCAATGACAAGGCAATCCATACCAGCAGCCGCATGGCAAGCGTATTGGAACGCTCTCGCGCGTCCAGCCACTGACGGCTCATTGATCAGCCGGTGCAACCAGCGTTAGTGCACCATTGACTGCCGTTTCGCCAGCGACGTTGCACTCGAAACGCAGCACAGCATCTTCGCCTGGTATCAGCTTGATCTGCAGGCTGTCTCCCGGACGCACTGGACGCAGGAACTTGGCAGCGCGTATCGTCACAGTGGCGAACCCGCTGCACCCATCGAGTTCACCATAAAAGGCGTCAACGATTTCGTCGAGCAGGACCGCCCCCGGTACGATCGGATCGCCGGGAAAGTGGCCGGGAAGCGCCGGATGAGCCGGATCGACGCTACGGTTCACCACTGTGGTCTTTTTCAAGGCACCGCCAGCGCCCAAGCCATCGCCAGCGCAGTGGCCCGCCAGTTTCGCCTGTTCACTGTGCGCGAGACTGGCCAATTCTTTACGGGTAAGCTTTCCGGTAACGTTGCGTGGCAGTGACTCCACCAGAAACAGCGGGCGCGGTAGAAATACCGGATCGATACACTGCGATAGCGCCGCGAGCACCTGCTCGCGCTTCAATCCGGGCGCAACAGCAAAAGCCGTGAGCCTGACGACTTCATCACCGGTATTGTCCGGAAGAAAGAAGGCACCGTCGTCAACCCCGGGAATGGCGCAGAGCTGATGGTCGAGATAACCGATCGAGGTACGCTTGCCGGCGATATTCACCAGATCAGCACTGCGGCCGCGCAGCACGAAATGCGCATCGTCAATCACGTCGATCACGTCAGCCGAAGCCACTTCCGCCGGCACGTGTCCGCCGCTGACAAGAACACGCCCATCCGCCCGGCGTATGCTGAGACCGGCGAGAAGCCGCCATCGCGGCCCCTCGAGCGTGCGACGTGTTGCAACCATGCCGGCCTCGGTGAAACCGTACACCTCGTGCACCTCGACATCGAAGCGGTTCTCGAACTCTTCCGCGGTTTGTTCTGACAGCGGCGCCGTGGCACTGATGGTCAGCCGCAGAGCCGGCAGCTCGATGCCGCTGGTCAACAGAGCTCGCAGATGTACCGGTGTGGAAACCAATACCCGGTCGGCATCGACACTGGCCAGAGCGGCACGCACGTCGGCCGGAAAGAAGGGCCGATCGTGGTGCATGATCAGTCCGCCACGTAGCGCCATGAGTACCGTTGTTTCGAACCCATACATATGTTGCGGCGGCACGGTGCCGACAATTGCGCTCGGTGCTTCCTTGAGTAGACCGAAGCGCGACGCCTCGCTGCTGCCGCCGAGCGCCAGCGCCCCCCAGCTCTTGTAGCTGGGGACCGGGTCGCCGGTCGACCCGGAGGTGAAAGCAATCGCTGCGATCTGATTCGGATCGAATGCGAGTTTTTCGGGCGCAGTTTGCACACTTCCGGCACCGACTTGCACCTGCACTGAGCCCTCGAAGCCGACCTGATCGCCCTCCACCAATGGGTATACGGATGGATATGTGCGCTGCAGTTCTCGTATCGATTCAACAGCCTGGCTGGCCGGCAACAAGCTGATCTGGCCACGGACCAAAGCGGCGGCGAACGCCACCGCAAAACAGTAGCGGTCACGACAAAGGTTGACGACGTGGGTGTGGTCCGGAAGACGCGCCGCAAGTGCCTCCACGTCTGCCATGAACTGCGCAACGCTGACGAAGTGACCCGAGCGCCATGCGAGCGGGTGCGTGCCGTCACGATGGCCAAGTAGTGGAACCAGGTTATTGGTGCTTGAAGAGTTCGACACCCGGCAGAATGGTTGTTGAGACAGCGGCCCCGTTGGTGATTATTCCCTGATCGTCTCCCGGAAGCGCCGGAACGCATCGATGGTGGCGGCCAGCGACGGATACGGGCGGTTTGGGAAACGCAGCGACCGGTAGACATGCTCGGCGGCAAATGCGCCAACAACAAAAGGCAAATTGAGTACGTTTGCAAAGAAAAGCCAGGCATCGGCCGACACAAAAACGAACAACGACACCGATACGATTGCCATGGCAGCGAAAAAGCCGCACCAGAACACGGTGACGTGTCGCGTGTAAGTTTCTACTGGAGAGGATATCTCGCCGTGCACGAAACGGGCGAACCGGGTAACGAGCGCCTCGCGACCTGGCATCAGACTGCGCCCGAACAACCATAACAGTGCGAGATAGCAAAATACCTGCGGCAGCGCTGCGATCCACAAGGCAGCGGTGCCGGTACGTCCGCCGTTGACGAATACCCACCACGCGGCAAGCGGATAGCCGGTGATCAGTAACAAGACCAGCAATGTTCGCAGCTTGAAGAAGCGCCCCCGGCGATCAGGCGGCACGCTGCTGCTGGACATGCTCGTTCAAGCTGCGCAGCGAAGAGAAAATCCGCACATTGTCGTTGTCGTCGGAGCGGATCTGAACGCCATAGCGCTTGGAAACGGCGAG
>JBFKXV010000229.1:0-5047 GCA_041637935.1 Burkholderiales bacterium
AGTGTGCATGAAGCCGCATGTATTAATAGAACTGTGCGCACGACGAGGAAGCGAACAAGGCCATGCTGGGTAAAGACCCACATCAACGATGTGAATGGTACGTCGTAATCAAAATGCCTTGTAGTTTCAACAACAATTCACTTGAGCATCGCGAATGTTATGTCCGAGCTACGACTTATTGCGTCAGTTGAGGCGCTAGCGTGCGTGCGACCCAGCTATGCCGCTGCGCCGGCGCTTCTTTCACAAACTTCGAGATCACGATCAGGAACCCAACAATGCTACTCAGTACACCAAAAGTAGAGACCGGCTGGCAGGCACAGCCATTCACCTTATCCGACCCCGACGGTCGAGCCTACAAACTGGAAGATCTGTACGGTGAAAACGGTCTGCTAATCGCTTTCATTTGCAATCACTGTCCCTACGTTAAAGCGGTCGTCGACCGTTTCGTATCCGACGCTCGCGCATTGCAAAGCGAAGGTATTAGTGTGGTGGCCATCATGCCAAACGACTATCGACATTACCCTGACGACAGTCCACAGAATATGAAGCGTTTTGGCGCCCTGCATCAATTCAGCTTTCCTTACCTCGTTGACGAGGACCAATCGGTTGCCCGCGCCTACGACGCCGTTTGCACGCCTGATTTCTTCGGCTTCGATGCCAAGGGTAAATTGCACTACCGCGGACGTCTCGACGATGCGCGAATGGGCGATGCGGCCAACCGCAAGGCCGAACTACTCATCGCGATGCGTATGATTGCCGCCACCGGCAAAGGTCCGGATGAACAGCATGCGAGCATGGGGTGCTCGATCAAGTGGCGCGAGGCGCAGTAGCCGGCAACCTTTGACCAATACGCGGGTCCAACTCGCAGCCCTGAAATAACGGAGAAGCTCATGAACCGTCGAACTCTTTTGGCAGGACTCGCCGCGCTGCCTTTCTTGCAGTGGCGCTCGGCGCTGACGCGCGAAACGGAAACGACCGCTGCCGACATGAAGTTCGCCGCGCTTAGCAAGACAAAACCCGAATGGAGGAAGCTGCTGGAACCCGCTCGCTACGCAATCTTGTTCGAGGAAGGCACCGAGCGCCCGGGGACCAGCCCGCTGAATCAGGAAAAGCGCGCCGGCTCATACATCTGTGCCGCCTGCTATTTGCCGCTATTCGATGCCAAGCACAAATATGAAAGCGGAACCGGCTGGCCGAGCTTCACTCAGCCGATCGAAGGTCGCATCGGTACCAAGCGCGATTACAAGCTTGTCTGGCCGCGCATCGAATATCACTGTGCCCGTTGCGGCGGCCACCAGGGCCATGTCTTCGACGATGGGCCGCCACCACGAGATGAGCGCTGGTGCAACAACGGTCTGGCACTACTGTTTGTTCCGCAAGGCGAGGCGTTACCGGCACTGCGGGTCTGACCAAGCGCGCTTAACCGGGATCGAGTCAAGCCGATCAATCGATCGCGGCGACGGCCTCGATCTCGACCAGCAGTTCCGGCTCGACCAGTTGATCGACGCCGACCATCGTTGCCGCCGGCGGGTTGTCTGACGAGATGTAACGGCTGCGAACGGCCATCACCGCTTTGCGCCGCTGCTGCGTAAAACCCACGATGAAAATCGTGAACTTGATGACATCGTTGAACGTCGCGCCGATGCCACCAAGGGCGAGTTTCAGATTCTCGAATACCTGTACCGCCTGTGCCTCGATGTCGCCGGCACCGACAATCTTGCCGTTGGCGTCAACCGAAACCTGACCGCTGATAAAAGCGACGCTGCCGCCTTGCGCAACGGTAACCTGGGTGTACATGCCCAGCGGTTTCATGCCGGGCGGATTGATGAACTTCTTGGGCATGGTTTGCCTTCTCGATCTGGTTGAGGAAACGATTTGGTGCGGACAGTGGTTACCAATCAAACGGGGCTGTTGACCTTGTGTCACCAAATATACAGGCTCGACGACTCCACCCGATAAGAAAAACCAGCCCGACGCGCTGCCGCGTAAAACCGCTCAGCACAGTCCGCGTCGGGGCAATTGCACTCGCCCGCCAATGGGCTGAGGACAGTACCACAATTTCTTTGGCGCCATGATCTGCAAGCTGACCGCGGCCGGCGCGACATGCCGTTCCCCGGCAGTCCTTCTGGCCCTTTAATGGCGCGTTACAGCATCGACTCAGCGCAAGCCTTTCAATTATAAGCAACTGATTGTCTGGATCATCTCTTGCTCTTAGGTTTATGACCTAAGTACTACTTGTGCATCGCAACATCGCCCATATATGTAGGACTGAGCATCTATAACGATTGGAGAAAAGGATCAACATGAGTAACCGAGTAAGTGTTTTAAAAAGAATCGTCGATAGCCTGATCGATGCCCGCGAGCGCGCGGCGCGACGGGAAATCCGCCAGTATCTGCGCGGCTTCAGTGATCGGCACCTTGAGGACATGGGGTTTTCGCGGGAACTGCTCGAGCAGGGGCCCCGGGCCTGGCCCTGGCGTGCACCGGTCGAACCGTACGGCGCTCCCAAGTGGGCCCACGGGCGCAACCCGCAAGGATCCGCACACGCGTCAGATCAGGTTGGCCGCGACGGCGAGCGCGCCGGTTATCCAGTCAACGCCGACGAACAACTCGCAGCCTGAACGGGCCAGTTGTCCGGGTTCGACACTGATCGTCCACCGTTAGCGGTGGCGGTCTCGTATTACTGTGGCCCAACCTCGTTTCGGTCCTGGTCGAACACCGGGGGCGTCATACACCTGACGCTCTAAGAGTTCTCGCGGATCAAATTGGCGCCGCTAGTGCGCGCCGCGAGGCTCGAAGCGGTGATTCCACTCGATGCCTTGAGATCGACGCCATTTGGGATTGACGCCATTTGGGATTGACTCGATTTCCGATCTACTCGATTTCTGATTGCCCCGCTTTGCATCAAGCCGATTTGCGGTCAAGCCGCTGTCGCGGAGCCGGTTGTCGCTTCCGTTTCGCCTCACCCGAAATCCAGTCACGAAACGCAGCGATTTCGGGCGCCTGGCTTTCCTCCCCGGTGGGCAGGCTAATCAGGTAATAAGCCGCCTCCAGTTCGACGCTCTGCTCGAACGGCACGACCAATCGCCCATTTGCCAGGTCCAGCTCGGCCAGCGGACGCAATGTCAGCACGACACCCTGCCCTGAGACCGCCGCTTCCAGCGCCAACGCAGAGTGATTGAAATGCAACCCGCGGCGGCGGTCCACGCCGGTCACGCCAGCCAGCGCCAGCCAATGCGCCCAATCGGGCCGGCCTTCGTAAGCCGTGTCGTCGTGTAACAGGGTGTGATGGCGCAAATCCCCAGGTTCGCGCAGTGGGTGCTCACCGCGCATCAATTCCGGACTGCACAGCGGAACGACGGAGACGGGCAGCAGCTTGTCCACCTGGCACCCCGGGTACTGGCCGCGGCCGAAGCGGATGGCGACATCGACGCCGTTATGGCGCAGATCGTCACTGCCGATAACGCCATTGGTGCGCGCGCCCTCGATCAATAGTGCCGATGCACTGAGGCGCAGGTCAATTTCCGGGTGCTGGTCAACGAAATGGTGCAGCCGCGGCATCAACCACTTGGCTGTAAACGACGGCGGCGCCCAGACAGTGACCGTATCGGCACCGCGCCGGGCGGCCATCAATTGGGCGGCTTTTTCCAGAGAAGTAAGCGCTTCACGCACCAGCGGTAGACCGGCCTGCCCGGCCCGCGTCAGAACGAGTCCCGTCGCCAGGCGATGAAACAGCGGTTGGCCGAATTGCTCTTCCAGCACCTTGATTTGCTGGCTGACCGCCGCTGGCGTGACATGCAGCTCGTCGGCCGCCTTCCGGAAGCTGCCATGACGCGCCACAGCATCGAATCCACGTAAGGCACTGAGAGGTAAGTGACTGATTAAAGGTATCAAGATTTACTTAACACAGTGGTAAAAAAGATTTGCTTGTTGCATTGCAACATAATCCATATCTTACCACCGTCTTTCACTGACAGATGGAGAAATGCAACAAATGAACATCAGACCCACACTTTTTGAACGTGTTGCCAAGGTGCTAATCGACGCCCGCGAGCACGCGGTGCGAAGGCGCATTCGCCAGCACCTGCGCGGCTTGAGCGACCGGCAACTCGAGGACATGGGATTTTCCCGGGTACTGCTCGAGCAGGGACCCAAGGCCTGGCCTTGGCGGCTGGCTGAGGAACCGGACGGCGGATCCAATCTGGTTGCGGCCCTGCGGGCCGGCAAGGCAGAACCTGCGATCGCGCCAGCCGATTACGTGCTCAGCGCCGGCAGCCGGACCGGTTATCCAGCTGACTCTGACGACAGACTGGCGGCGTGAGCCGGCCAGCCGTCCGAGACAGCAGCGTCTCACCCTTAGCCGTCACGAGGTCAGATCGCTGACCCAAGGAGCCGGTTTGTTCGATAAATACCGAAGCAAACCAGAAGAGCTCCGCGACTTGTTTACCCTGCAGCCGAAACGGCTCCGCCCCCTTGATCGTGGCGCTCAGAGCGACGCAGGAACATCGAGTGCCGCGTCACTATTCATCGTCGTCGCAGACTGAAACCCGGCGGCCGATTAGACCGATCCAGAATAGGGTTGTGAAATAACAATATAAAGAAGCACGTTTGGCCTGTTTACACTCGTTGTCCGCAAAAAATGCACTTCCCACCCCGACCGGGCAGTGCGACAAGTGAGGGTAAACATGTCAACAGAAATCACCAACCAGGTTCTGGCAAACAACCAGCAGTACGCGAGCGGCAAAGCGGTTCACAAAGCCACGCACCCGGGCAAGCAGCCAATCCAACCGGCCAGTCGTCTCGCCGTGGTGGCGTGCATGGATGCGCGCATCGATGTGGAAGATCTTCTCGGTCTGCAGACCGGCGAGGCGCACATTATTCGCAATGCCGGCGGCGTTATCAGCGATGACGCGATCCGCTGCCTGATTATTTCGCATCACTTGCTCAACACCAACGAGATCATTCTCATCCACCACACCCGTTGCGGCATGCTGGCGTTCACCGATGATTTGCTCAAGGCCGGCCTTGAAGGCGACCCCGCGGCCGG
>JBFKXV010000230.1:0-5028 GCA_041637935.1 Burkholderiales bacterium
GGTTCCTTGCACCCGGTTCGCCCGTAAAGCTTTGTCACCATTTTTTCAAACGCTGTGACGACATGACTTCCCAACTCGACACAACCAGAATTGCAGCAGACTGGCGTTCAAGAGGCTTCAGTTTTGAAGTTTGGACCGACTCGCCGGGACAGGTGTGGGCTGACTTCGTTCATGATGTCGACGAACTCGTCATGGTCATCGACGGGGATGTCGAATTCGAGTTCGGCGACAAAACCTACCGGCCTGAGCCGGGCGAAGAATTGATGATTCCGGCACATGCCTCACACACCGTTCGCAATGTCGGTTCAGTGACCAGTCACTGGTTGTTTGGTTACCGCAAGTAGCCCGCGCACGGTAACCAAAAGATCAGTTAAGCCATGGTAAGGCAGCCAGCAGTAATACCGCGGCGCCGATACCCAGCAAGTTGATTGCCCGCTGGTGTTTCCAGCTCCAGCGAATCATGTCGAAGGCGGTGAGCTTACGTGCATGCGCCAGCCTCGGTTCAACCCATTCAGCCCACGCCTCCGGCTCAAATGCCCGCGTCTTGCTCCCGCCGGTTGGGACAGACACACCATCGATGACGAGTGCGTTGGGCGCAATACCGATATCGCCACCCCGGCCAATTGCGATCTTGTTCGAGATGCCGCGGAGCAAGACCCATTCGCGCAGGACGCCGACGCGTAAATTGCGCATTGTCTTGAGAAACCAGAGCACCGGCACGATCGTAGACCCGATCACAAGCACATAGAGGCCCGCAATAAACAACCCGCTTTCGGGTTTCTTGGTGAGATCTCCAAAGAATGGGACAAATATGAAGAGACCACCGAGTGCAACGATTATCATCACCAGCTGCAAAAGCTTGAGCTGTCTTAGAAATGCCTTGCTGAGCAGAACCCAGTGAATGTCCGGATCGTCAGGCGCCGGCCGTTCAGATTCGCTAAACGGTGCTCGCTGCAGTCGCTCCGCGCTTTGAGCGGTGGACGACTCTCGCTGGCGTTTCAGTTCGCCGTTGATTGCGACCGCGAAGCCGAATACGAGCGCTCCCGCAAAGACGACCCACAACAAGATCTGCAAGCGAGCATAGTGCGCTCGTGCGGCACGCACACTTTCAGCATAGTTCATGATTTCCGGCACAATCAACTCGCCCCGTGCCTCACCGTTGTCACTGAAACGCAGCAAACGCAGTCCCGCATAGTCGGTCACAACGACTTCGTCGCCGAGCGTCGCCAAACCAAGCGGATCGACCTCGTCCGGCAGATTGAACTTCGTCTGATAACTACCGTCTTCAGCAAACCGGAAGACATCGCCGAACATCATGTTGTGGCCCTGTGACAACACCAGCCAATCACTGCCCACTTTCAACAGATCCATCGGCCAGATTTCGCCCGTGTTCTTTGTTTCCGATACGTTAACCTTGACGTGGCTCCAATCACCAACCGGCGCAAATTTTCCTTTGGCCAGCGGAATGAAAGTCAACTCATTGCGATTGGTGTTGGCGACGACGATTCTGTCGCCATCTCGAGTCAATTGATTCGGCAGTCGGAATCCACTACGCAACTCAGCAATTGCATAACCCTCGGAGTCGAGCCAGTACACGGCTTCGCGCCCAGTGTCAGCAATAAAGATGTTGTCATTGGCATCTATATCGATACGAAATGTCCGCTTGAACGTCTGCTCGAAACCTTTCAGCGGAACACACACCAGAGTCGCGAGATTGCAACGCGTCAGACGATCACCAGGCGTGCCCTTTGGTCGCTCAGGCTGCCGCATTCGAACCTGGATCAATAACTGTTCGTACCAGTTGGGTGTCGAATCGCCAGAGCGCAGCAACAGATCGCCGTTGCGAAAGAAGGCAATACCGCCGATCAACTCACCGACGCCAAGTTCCTTCAAGTCGTGAGTATCAGCGTGGGTGCCGTCCGCATAAAGACGGAATAGTTTCTCGTTAAAGACAACATAAAGATCTCCCTGTTGATTGACTCGCAACAGGGACGGTCCTTGCTGTGCCCTTTCCGCGGCGCCAAACCGGAAAATACCCACCAGCAGTATGCCGAACACAAGCAGGACAAGAACGACGTCGCGCGGTTTGATTTCCATATGGCCGGACCCGTGTCGATACCTTTCGGGTCAACAGAACCGGAACTGCGCTAAACCACCGGGCAGCACCCCATACGCACGACGTGGCCGGTGCAGGAGGCCGTTCGGACGTTGACCCATCGGCCTTCGCGCGCAAGAACTGTGCGCGATTCCAGGTCAGAGTAAACGATGGACGCAGACGGCTTGGGTACAGACCTACGTCAGTCTACACAGACAATTCAGCCCGTCGTATTGATCTTCGGGCCAGTGTAGTACTCAGGATGCCGCTGCAGGACAACGACGCTGTCCGGGGCGTAGGCGTGGCACGAGCCGATCAGTGCCGGTTTTCCTTTCCTGCCTTCCCGATTATCGCGTTCGACCCGGTCACCATGGATTGTCTGAAAGGCGGTTGTCGCGATCGGCCCAAGCAGTTCCACCAGATGCGTGCATCCCTGTGTGCCGCCGAGCAATTCTCGGGTCTTCTGGGTCCAGCCGCGCTGTATCGTCAGTCCTTTGAGACGCTTGAAATTCGGTGTGATGTCGCCGCAAATGGTGTAGGGGCCCCACACGCTTCTCGCTTCGACGTCGATGACATTGAAATCGATGTCCACCGTGAGCCTGAGCCACATTTCATGAATTGGCTCACCGGGCCTGACGTGACCACGATCCATGTTATGGAAATCGACACTCTTGACATCGATGAGTGTGCCTTCAATATCGTACAGACCATCGTCGCGCCGGAAACCCTGGCATCGTACTTTGCGGGTGTGTAGCGGCTCGCGCGGAGCCGGTGTTGGTAACGGGCTGTCGCTCACGCTGCCGCCTTTCTGCGTTCTTCAAGCTGGTTCAACACTTGACGCTTTTCCTCACTTGTCATTTCGAGCCAGTCGGCAATTTCACCAATTGTGCGCATGCAGCCAATGCAGTACCCCGTCTCGGGGTTCATTTGGCATATGTTCACGCACGGTGATGCGACTTGCTCTGTGTTTCGTTCCATACCGTTATTTGTTTGAATTGCGCCCCGGGCGAATGCAGCTTTAGTGCCCGCAAAGGGGGGAAAACTACATCTGTTGATCAGGCGGCTTTGCGGCGCCTCAGTGCCAGAGCACGTCCGGCGCGCGACACCGTTGCGCGGTCCAGATGCGTGCAGATGAATTCCGCGGCATCGAGCAGGGCATTCATATCGACGCCGGTTTTGATGCCCATTCCATCGAGCATGTAAAGCACGTCCTCGGTAGCGACATTACCGGTCGCGCCGGGCGAATAAGGGCAGCCTCCCAGCCCGGCGACCGAGCTGTCGAATGTCGCCATACCCATTTCCATCGACGCCAGGATGTTGGCAATCGCCTGGCCATAAGTGTCGTGAAAATGCCCGCCAAGTCTTTCGATCGGTACATGGACGCACACTGCCTCGATCATGTGCTGCGTTTTGGCCGGCGTTCCCATGCCAACCGTGTCGCCAAGGGATACTTCGTAACAGCCCATGTCCGACAGACGCTTCACCACGTCGGCAACCTGGTGCGGCTTGACTTCCCCTTCGTAGGGACATCCGAGAACGACCGAGATATAGCCACGCACGCGCAAGCCGGCATCGATTGCCGCGCGACATACGCTTTCCTGACGTTGCAGTGACTCGGCGATCGAGCAATTGGTGTTTTTTTGTGAAAAGGTTTCTGTTGCTGCCGCGAAACCCGCCACCTCAGTCACACCGGCTGCAATCGCAGCTTCCAGACCTTTCATGTTCGGCACCAGCACCGGATACGATACGCCGTCGCGGCGTTTGATCCGCCTCATCACCCCACCGGTGTCAGCCATTTGCGGCACCCACTTGGGCGAAACAAAGCTGCCGGCCTCGACGACCGGCAAACCAGCCGCAGCAAGCCGATCAATCAATTCGACCTTGATTTCAGTGGGCACCGTCTGCTTCTCGTTCTGCAGACCGTCGCGCGGCCCCACTTCGACCATTTTGACGCGATCGGGATATTTCATGTGTCTTCCTCCATCACCAGCAATTGCGCGCCTTCAGCAACCTGCTCTCCGGCAGAATAGTAGATCTGCCCGACCCTGCCACCATGTGGCGCCGCGATGGTGTGTTCCATCTTCATCGCCTCAACAATCATCAGTGCCTGCCCTTTATCGACAGTCTGTCCTTCTTCAACCAGTACCTGGGCGACGCTGCCGGGCAGCGGCGACACCAGTAGTCCGCCCGGCTCTTCGTCTTCGACACGGGCGAGTTGCTGCCGTTCCAGGCGATGGCCCGCCCCAAATACGAACACCGTCAGCGCCTCAGCCTCGCGCACAACGGTTGCCGTGACACGTACCCCATCGAGGTCCGCAACGATGTGGCTGTCGCCTACGTCCTCTCCACGCACCAGCATCTCTGCGCCAGGCAATTCCAACAAAAAACCACTGGCGCGATAGTGCGCAGTCACGGTAACGGCGCGGCCATCGTCGATAAACACGAAACTATGGTGATTGTCCTCGTTCAACCGCCAACCGTCACTAAGATGCCAGGGTGAATACGGATCCGTGCTGGCGCTGGCGACGTTTCTGGCCCGCTCGCTCTCGCGCAACAACTCGGACAGCGCCGCCAGTGCCAGCACTGTGTCGGATGCAGGCTTTGCCTGCGGAAACAGTTCTTCGCGATGTCGTTCGATGAGCCCCGTATCAAGCAGCGACGGCTCAGCATCGGCACCCGCGAAAGCCGAAAGCGAGGTCAGGTTGAGCAAGAAAGCAATGTTGTTTTTCACGCCCGTCAGTTGGTATTCCGCAAGTGCGCCACGCAGCCTGCGCAACGCCGCAGCACGATCAACGTCCCAGGCGATCACCTTGGCGATCATCGGATCATAGTTGATGCCGATCTCGTCTCCGCCCCGCACACCGGTATCGACGCGAATATGCGCAGAGTCGTCCGGTTGGCGCAAGTGGCTGATCGTTCCTGCAGCCGGCAGA
>JBFKXV010000231.1:0-5018 GCA_041637935.1 Burkholderiales bacterium
GAGGATGTCCTCTATATACTCAGGTAACAGCCACTTCTGCATCATCAGTTCTCGTCGATGAGCTGCGTCATGAGTTCAATTCCGTCATGCGCGCCTGTCCCGGCTAACTGGTCAACAACAGCAGAAGCAAGCCCGCGATCATGGAGGTCAGCCCGACGAACCGGATCTGTCCGTCGGAAAGCTCGATGAATCGGCGGAAGGCCGCCCGCCAGCTGCGCGGAGAGAGAAACGGCAGCAAGCCCTCGAGCACCAGCATCAGCGCAAATGCGGCAAGCAAAGTCCCCCAATAGCCTTCCATAACATTCAGCAACTCACCGGGATCCAGGCCCAGTCGACCAAAGCCGGAAGCGCCTTACCGCCCGCCACTACGCGGCGTTTGCATATACTTGAAGAAATCCGAGTCGGGCTCGAGAATGAGCAGATCGCCTTTGCTGCGGAACGTTTCGCGATAGGCGTCCAGGCTGCGGTAGTAGGTGTAGAACTCCGGATCGCGGCGGAACGACCGGGCATAAATCCCCGCCGCTCTGGCGTCGCCCTCACCCTTGACCTGCTGGGCATCGCGATACGCCTGGGCAATGATGACCTCTCGCTCGCGGTCTGCATCGGCGCGAATTTTCTCCGCGTCGGCAAAGCCGGTTGATCGCAATTCGTTGGCAACGCGTTTGCGTTCTGCTTCCATACGCCGGTACACAGCTTCGCCGATTTCCTGCGTCAGATCGACGCGCTTGAGCCGTACGTCCAACACCTCAACTCCGATCTTGCGCGCGTCGTCATCCACTTTTTCGCGCATCAGTTCGATGATCTCGTCACGCTCACCGGAAATCACCTGATAGACGGTTCGCTTGCCAAATTCGGCGCGCAGACTGTCATTGACCGTCTTGATCAGACGGTCTCGCGCTCGCCGTTCGTCTCCCCCAACGCTCACGTAGTACTGTTCAACGTTGGCGATTCGCCATTTCACGAACGAGTCAACCAGCACATTTTTCTTCTCCGACGTCAGGAAACGCTCCGGCTCCTCGGCATCGACCGTATGAATGCGAATATCAAAAAAGCGAACGTCCTCGATCAGCGGCAACTTCCAATACAGGCCAGGCTCGGTCTTGATGCTAACCACCTCACCGAGCCGGAACACGATTGCTTTTTGCCGCTGGTCAACAGTGAACAAGGACATGCTCGCCAGCAGCAAGATGACGACAACGACGATCAGCGCGGTGGTCACAGATGTTTTCATCGTGCCTCCCTGTTACGGCTTCTAAATGCCTCCCGCGTGCGCCGGCTCTCGCTCGACGTCGACGCTGCCGTGCTCGCTCCGCTACCGCTCCCTTCCATTGGAGCCGTCGTATCGACGCCGGCCGCCGCCGCCTGCATCAACTTGTCCAGCGGCAGGAACAACAGATTGCTGTTGTCCTTCTGATCGATAATGACTTTGGTTGCATTCGATAGCACGTCCTGCATGGCGTCGAGATACAAGCGGTCGCGTGTCACTCGCGGCGCCTTCTTGTACTCGGCAAGAATCTGATCAAAGCGCGACGCTTCACCCTGTGCGGCCGCAATCACCCGCTGCTTGTAGGCTTCGGCTTCCTGCGTCAGCCGGGCTGCAGTACCCTGCGCTTTCGGCACGACATCGTTGTAGTAGGCCTGCCCTTCGTTCTTCTGCCGTTCGAGATCCTGGTTCGCTTTCACTGCATCATCAAACGCCGCCTGTACCTGCTCAGGCGGCTGGGCATTTTGCATCGTGACCTGGCTCACCGAAATGCCGGTGCGATAGCGATCGAGCACCGCCTGCATCAGCGTCCGCGCGTTGACCGCAATCTCTTCACGCCCTTCGTAGAGAACAAAGTCCATCTTGCTTTTGCCAACGATCTCTCGAATTGCCGATTCTGCGACCTGCTTGACGGTCTCATCGGGAAAGCGGTCGAAAAACAAATAGTCCTCCGGGTTGGCTCTGATGTACTGCACGGCAAACTGCAAATCGACGATATTCTCGTCTTCGGTGAGCATCAGTGACTCAGAGGGCACCTTGTTACGCACACTGTTGCGATAACCGACCTCAACGGTGTGCACTTCCGAAACATTGACGATCTCGCGACTTTCAAAAGGCCACGGAATGTGCCAGTGCGGTCCGGGCATTGTGGTGCGCAGATACTCTCCGAAGCGAAGCACCACGCCGCGTTCACTGGCATCGACAATGTAGATGCCGCTCGCGGCCCAGATGACCAGCACCACGGCGGCAACGATACCGAAGCCACCAAGTGGACCCGCCGCGCCACCTGGCCCACGTCCGCCGCCACGCCCGCCGCGACCACCAAACAACGAGTTCAGCTTTTGATTAAAGCGGCGCCATAATTCATCAAGATCGGGCGGGCCATTGTCACCGCGCCGCCCCCATTGCGGATCATTCATAGACATAATTGAGTTCTCGGATTCGGGAAAATTGCCCGATTCAAGCCACCTCTAGCGACGACACCGGCGCGGTGGCACACTGAAATTCATCGTACAACGCCCGGAGCTCGTTAATTCCGGCACCAGTCGTTGCGCTTACGCGAATGGCGCGGATTCTACCACACGCGTCTCTTTCAACGCCGGGCGACAACCCGGCCAGATCGATCTTGTTATAGACAATGATCTGCGGCACCTTGTCGGCACCAATGTCGGCAAGGACCTTGTTGACCTGCGCAATTTGCGCGTCGCGGACCGGGCTGACCGCATCGACCACGTGTAACAGGATATCTGCCTGCACCGTTTCCTCCAGGGTGGCGCGAAACGCCGCAACCAGTGTGTGCGGCAGATCCCGGATAAAGCCGACCGTGTCGGACAAAACGATGGCTCTGCTGCCGGCCATGCCGGAACGCCGCGATGTCGTATCGAGCGTCGCAAACAGCTGGTCGGCTGCATAAGCATCACCGTGGGTCAGTTTGTTGAACAACGTCGATTTGCCAGCGTTGGTGTAGCCCACCAGCGATATCGATAACACTTTGCGGCGCGATCGCCCGCGACGTCGTGTCGTGCGCTGCCGTTCGAACGCAGCAAGCTTGTTGCGCAGCACCCGGACGCGTCTGGCCAGCAGCCTGCGGTCGGTTTCGAGCTGCGTTTCGCCCGGTCCACGCAACCCGATACCACCTTTCTGCCGCTCGAGGTGAGTCCAGCCGCGCACCAGTCGCGTAGCCAGGTGATCGAGTTGCGCCAATTCAACCTGCAGCTTCCCCTCGTGACTCCTGGCACGCTGCGCAAAGATGTCCAGAATCAGACTGGTGCGGTCTATAACGCGGCAACCGATACGCAGTTCGAGGTTACGGTGCTGCGCCGGGGAAAGATCGTGATTAAAAATAACCAGGTTCGCCTGGTGATTGCCAACCAGCGTAGTCAGCTCTTCGACCTTGCCTTTGCCGGCGAAAGTCGCTGCGTCGGGCCGTTGTCGACGGCCTTTGAGCATGGTCACAACCTGCACATTTGCACTGTGAGCCAGGCGCACTATCTCCTCGGCATTTTCGCCGTAATCGGGATCCCCGAAGTCGAGACACACAACGACGGCGCGTTCAATGGCGCGCGTTCGATCAAGCATCAGAGGAGAATCTAAGCAACTGGCGTGCGAGCCCGATCGGCCATCAAACCTGAACAAGCCCCGCTATCGAGATACAAAAGTGAACCAAGCCAACGCCGACTATCCGTCTGCCGGTCCTTGATCAACCGACAGGTTGACCGCCCGGGCCGGCACGACTGTCGAAATCGCGTGTTTATAGACCATCTGGGTAACAGTGTTTTTGAGCAATACCACGTATTGGTCAAAGGATTCTATTTGCCCTTGTAATTTAATGCCGTTAACGAGATAAATCGACACGGGCACGTGCTCCTTGCGCAGCGTATTCAGGAACGGGTCTTGTAAAAGTTGCCCTTTCGCGCTCATGGCTGCTCCCTTGTTGTACTTATTGAGCTTGGTACTTTACTGGAATCCGGGCCCCAATACCATCCCGAAAGGGCCAGCCTTAGCGCGTGCGGGCACCATCGGCAAATGGATTCCTGCCGGTCTTGAATACCACCTTGACCGGAGTACCGCGCAACCGGAATGCCTGCATGAAAGCCCGCTCGAGGTAACGCCGGTAATCTGCAGACAGATCCTGCAGCGAATTGCCATGCACCACAATGATGGGCGGATTGACGCCACCCTGGTGCGCATAGCGCAGCTTTGGCCGCCGGTAGCCGCGCCGCGGCGGTGCCTGCTTTTCGGTCGCTTCCTGCAATACACGCGTCAGTTTCGGGGTCGGCAGCCGTGACATCGCTGCCGACAATGCAGCATCGACCGAGCGCATCAGGCCGCCAAGTCCGCTCGGTGCCGCGGCCGAGATCATATGCAGCCGGGCAAACCCCAGAAAACCCAGTTTGCGCTGGTACTCTTGTTTGATGCGATCGCGTCCGTAGGCATCAGCCGCGTCCCACTTGTTGATCGCCACCACCAGCGCCCGTCCGGCCTCGAGGATGAAGCTGGCGATGCTGGCATCCTGATCGGCGATCTCGCGGGTCGCATCAAGCAACAGAACCACCACGTTGGCATCCTCAATCGCTCGCAAGGTCTTGACCACAGAATACTTTTCGACCACCTCATCAATCCGGCCGCGACGCCGCACGCCAGCGGTATCGATAATGGTGTAAGGCCGGCCGTTGCGTTCAAATTCGATATAGATGGAATCGCGGGTGGTGCCCGGCTCATCGAACGCAATCATGCGCGTCTCGCCGAGCAGCGCGTTCACCAGAGTCGACTTGCCCACATTTGGCCGGCCAACGATCGCAATCCTCGGCTGGTTAACTGTGGGTTCGGTCGATTCAGGGCGCTGTTCTGCAGGGAACGGGCGCACGATCGCCTCCATAAGCCCGTTCACGCCGTCACCATGCGCAGCAGAAATGGCGATCGGCTCACCAAGTCCGAGCTCGTGGAACTCGGCCGAGACCACCGCCGCATCCATTCCTTCGGCCTTGTTCACCACCAGCCAGATGTTGCGGCCGGTGTGGCGCAATTGCTCGGC
>JBFKXV010000232.1:0-5006 GCA_041637935.1 Burkholderiales bacterium
AGTTTCAGTCATGCCGGGGCGCACAAGGAAGAATGCCGGCGGCGTACGCAGGAAGAACTCGAGCGTTTGCCGCCCAATATGCGCCGGCCGCTTGATTGCAATCGTGAGCGTGTGCCACTTCTGATCGAACTGGAGATAGACGGCAAAATTCTCTATCGCGATTCGTTGCCACCGTCAGGACTATCCGGTGATGGTGCCTCGACCGCGTACAAAAAGTTTCGCGTGTCCACCGGCGCACATCATATTGTGGCGCGCTTGCGCGACAGCCGGCGCGAGGACGGATTTGATTACGAACAAGCAGCAAACATCAACCTGACACCACAACAAAACTTTGTAATCGATTTCCGCCCTGAACAGGGCGGATTCCTGTTTCTATAATGACGGCAGTTGTTGCAAGGACGGTTTTTTTGCGAGGATGATGTGGTACTGATCGAGTGGAAAGACGAATTCTCCGTAGGCGTACCCGATGTTGATCACGAGCATCAGAAACTCATCACGCTCATCAATGACTTGCATAACGCGATGTCGAGCGACAGCCGCGATGTCACAGTGATGGATTTTCTTGGCGAGATCTATGCGCACGTGTCAGCGCACTTTGCGCTCGAAGAAAAAATCATGCGTGAACGCAAGTATGACCAGTATGCTGAACACAAGGCAGAGCATGAAGCCCTTCTGGATCAATTGCGCGACATCATGGACAACTACGAAGAGAACGCCAGTTTCAGCGATGAGGCGTTCGCAACAGTGGTTGAGAAATGGTTCACCGAACATTTCCGGACCCGCGACGCCCGCCTGCACAAACATCTCGGGTGAGCCAATGCGGCCTTACCAGCGTCATTGCCGGAATCGCTTCGTCGACTTCGACTCGCAGCATGGTCACGCTCAGAACGACACCACAAATCGCTTCTTGTCCGGTCACATCCGCCACGCCGCGTTACGCGCAGCACGAGCGCTCCGGCGCGCGCTGTCAGATCGGCCGGCCGGTCGCTTCAACCTTGCTTTTCAGTGCCAGCACCATCTCATCCACAGCGCGCATGAATTCATCGTGCCGCTCCCCCGCCTCTTCCTTCATCCATTCATGCGGAATGCTCGCTTCGACAGACAGGGTGGCGAAGCGGTTGTAGCCGATTCGTAATTGATGGGTACTGCGAAGCGCGAAGATCGGCAGGCCTGCGTCGATCTCAACGATGTAGCGCAATGGATCGAGTAGCCTGCGTTGGAGCACACTTTTAACGTTCGCATATGTCTGCACCAGCGTGGTCTGGTACGCGACCGAATCGTAACCGTCGGTCATGATAGTTACCTCGTTAAGCGGATGCGCGCCGAAGCGGGCGGGCTATGTGATCGGGGCACGACTGATCGATTCAAAGGTCGATTGCTCCGTTGTCTCGAGTACTTTCGTGAACCGATCACGCATGTGCACTGGTTCTTTGCTGCCGGACATGCGTGGGAACCTGTCGCATGACTGATTCTTCGCATCGCGAAGAACCTGAACAAACGGTGGCGCGGCGGTTTCGGCCGCAAAATCAGCAAGAACGCACAGGCAAAGCATGCGCTCTGGCGCGCATTAATGCACTATAAATTTACCGGCTCGACCGCTCCATACGGCCTGTTGATACTAGGTATGAGGCTAACGCTGCAGGAAATTGAGCGGCAGGCCGGGACAATGCCACTGGGTCTTGTACAAACGCCCCAGCCCGGATGAAGTGACGTAGGCGGTTCGCAAATCCGGCCCGCCGAAACTGACATTCGTCACCATCAGATCGTATTCCGGAACGGGTATGACCGCCCGCACTACGCCTTGCGGCGACACCGCTGTCACGCAGCCGGTGCCCAACGTTGCGACCACCACGCTACCCTCGGAATCTATTGCCAGCGAATCGAGCCGCTCGTAGCCGGTGAACTTGTAAAGCAGCCGTCCAGCAAAGAACGGGTGCGTGGGTGGACCGAGCTTTCCCGGACTGTTGATATCAAAAGCCCACAAGCGGGCAGCACTCGTCTCCGCAACATAAAGCGTGGATTCGTCCGCCGACAGCCCGATTCCGTTTGGCGTATCGATCGGGTGGACAATCTCCTCGATGGCGCTGCCGTCCGGCTTGGCGTAGAACACCGAGCCGCGATCAATCGTGCGGCCACGGCGCTTGCCCAGGTCGGTAAAGTAGAAACCGCCCTGGGCATCGAACACAATGTCATTCGGCCCTTTCAGCGGCTCACCATTGCACTCGGTGTAGATCGTTTCCACCTTGCCGGTGTCGATGTCTACTGCCTGAATGCTGCCGCCGACGTAATCTGCCGCAAGCTGTTCGCCGGGACGCCGGAAGGGTCCCTGATTGAACCATTCGAATCCGCCGTTGTTGCACACGTAAACCCTGCCATCGGGACCGACAGCTGCCCCGTTTGGTCCACCGCCGCATTCGGCCACGACACTGACCTTGCCGTCAGGACCGACCCGACTGAGTGTCCTGCGTTCGATTTCGACCAAAATGACTGAACCATCGGCCATCGCTATGGGGCCTTCGGGAAACATCAGTCCTCGACAGATCTCTTGCATGATTGTTTCTCCCAACAAAGTGTGGCTGTTTTACCAGGCAAGCACTAGTGAGCGGTGCCCGTCATCGAGCGTCGAAGTGATACATGGCTACTCTGAATCGTCCGGTGGTTCATGATCAGGCGACGCGCTATTACTTACGTAAACTCATTTCAGTAATTGTTTGCGAATTACTGGTAACGCCTCCAGATGTTCGTCAGTCGGCGTCGGATAAGCCAGCTTAAGTGACTCAACGGTCTCGAGAAGAATGTGCGAAATGATCAAGCGTGCATTCGCCTTGTCATCGGCAGGGACGATATACCACGGCGCCTCGGAAGTACTGGTCGCACTCAAGCACTTTTCATAGGCCTGCATGTATTGGTCCCAAAATGTGCGCTCCTTGACGTCGGCGAGACCGATTTTCCAGTTCTTTTCGGGTTTCTTGATGCGGGCAAGCAGCCGTTTGCGCTGCTCTTCTTTCGAAAGATGCAAAAAGAACTTGATAATTCGCGTGCCGTTGTGGTGCAGGTGTCGTTCCAGGCCGTTGATGGAGTGGTAGCGTTCCCGCCAGAACGATTCGTCATCTGCCATCCCGTCCGCAACAGCTTGCGCTTTGAGGATCTCCGGGTGCACACGGACCACCAGTACCTCTTCGTAGTACGAACGATTGAAGATGCCAATGCGCCCGCGCTCCGGCAATGCGCGTGTGGTACGCCACAGAAAATCGTGATCCAGCTCTTTCGAATTGGGGTGGCTGAAACTGAACACCTGGCAGCCTTGCGGATTGACGCCAGACATCACATGCTTGATCGCGCCGTCTTTTCCAGCCGCATCCATCGCCTGAAATATCAGAAGCAGCGCGAAGCGATTGGACGCATACAGTTTCTCTTGTTGCTCGCTCAGCGCAGCAACTTTTGCCACCAGCAATGCCCGGTACTCTTTCTTCGATCCGTAAATAGGCTTCACACGGGTCGGCCATTTCGCGAGATCAACCTTGTCGCCTGCAGCAACAAGAAACTGCTTGCTGTCTATGTTCATCCTGAACGTCTATTCCGGGAGAAGATTTTCTGACTGCCGGTATTACAACATCAACAGTCCGCCATCGACGTGATAGGACTGCCCGGTGATGAAATCAGATTCGGAACTGGCGAGAAACGCCGCCATCGCGGCGACGTCGTCCGGCGTCTCGATCCGCTGCATGGGAATAAGGCTGACGCGCTCTTCCCACACCGAGCCGACTGGCCGACCCTCGTGTGCGGCCCACTCGCGATCGATCTGCTTCCACATTTCGGTACCGACCGGCCCCGGGCAAATGCTGTTCACCGTCAGCTTGGGCGCAAACTCGATTGCCGCGGCCTGGGTCACCATAATCGCCGTCGCCTTGCTGGCTGAATACGCGCACATCAGCTTGCGCCCGGCCCGCCCGGCAATCGAAGCCATATTAATGATCTTGCCACAGGGCCGGCCCTCGCCCATTGGCTTTTGCTTGAGCATTTGCCGTGCACCGGCCTGCAGTGCGAAGAACAGTCCGCGCCCATTGACCGATTGCACCGCATCCCAGTCCTCCGGTGTAGTATCCAGTACTGAACGCACACGAATGACGCCTGCGTTGTTGACCAGCACGTCAAGACGACCGAACTTTTCGGCCACGTGCTCGATCATTGCGGCACTCTGCGCCGGATCACGCACATCGACAATGTACACATCGCTCTCGGCACCGAGCGAGCGCACCTGCTTTGCCACCTCGGCGGCATTCTTTTCGTCTAGATCCGCCACCACCACGTCAGCACCCTCGCGCGCATAGCGCAGCGCAATGGCAGCACCAATACCGCGGCCCGCGCCGGTAACGAGTGCAGTGCAATCTTTCAGTCTTTTCATCTAGAGCCCCTCACTTGCAGAAGTGAACGCAATCGGGTGATGTCGCCTGATGCTGCCTCACCCACCATGCACACGGCCAAGCATACCAGCCGGACAGACACCTGGTCGGGACGACACAGCAGACTTGTTTTCCGGGTCGGTGTCAACGAGGATCGCTTATGCTTGGACCTCTGAGCGCCAGGATCTCGTATCCACGCAAACTGGCATGCGCGGTCGCAGCTATCGCACTCGACTTGATTCGTGTTAACAACAATATGAATATCATGATGATGATGCCGCTTCACAGCTGCATTGTGAGCCGCTTGTCAAAACCAGCAATCGAAAACGTGAATGCGAACGGTCTGTTGTCACGATCCGTCTATTGATGAACGAATGGTTTTCAAACGAGACGCATGATATGACAAACCGCATCAGTCGCCTGCGATGGACATCCGCGGGTTTTCCAACTCGAATTCGCCTTGAAGAGATAACATGACCGATGATCAGACCATCATCTTCGCCATTTTGGCTGCGACCATGGCGATGTTCCTGTGGGGACGCTGGCGTCATGACATGGTTGCCATTGGGTCGCTGCTGGCGTGCGTATTGGCCGGGTTGATCG
>JBFKXV010000233.1:0-4924 GCA_041637935.1 Burkholderiales bacterium
GGGTCGATCAGCGGTAATTTCGCGATGGATCAAGCCGAGCTTTTGGTCATTGTCGGAAGCCGCGCTGTCTGCCAGAGCGATTGTTCCGGCATTGGCTGGCCGAAAGTGCGCCACGTGATCAACATCAACGCCGATCCGGTGGACGTGCAGCATTACAACAACACGCTTGCACTGACCGGAAACGCCACCCATGTTCTCGACGCGCTGACAAAGAAGCTTGAATCACTCGATGCAAATCCCGGCCAAGCTGATTGGCTGCGAGCGTGTACCGAAAAGAAAACTGAGTGGGCGGCATTCAAGTCGGCGCGCTTCACCGCGCCGCCCTTGCATGATGACGTCTGGCAGCGGCCAATTCTGACACAGCCACAAGCAATCAAGATCACCGATGCATTTTGTCGAGAACACAATGCCATCAAGTTGTTCGATGCCGGTGATGTGCAAGCCAATGGCTTCCAGATCGTCGAAGACGAAAACCCCGGCGAGACTTATACCGAATCAGGCGCTTCCTACATGGGCTTTGCCGTTTCTGCGCTGCTGGCAAGCGGACTGGCGGAGACGCCGCGCTATTGCGTCGCGTTCACTGGCGACGGATCGTTCATGATGAATCCGCAAATACTCATCGACGGAGTGGAGCATGGCGTTCACGCCACCATCGTTCTTTTCGACAATCGTCGTATGGCCGCCATCAGTCAATTGCAAGTTGCGCAGTACGGGCACGACTACCGCACCCGTGACGCGGTGACCGTCGACTATGTGCAAATGGCCAGCGCGGTGACCGGCGTGAAGGCGCTGTGGGGTGGCGTGGACGCCGCGGCTTTGCGCAAAGCGCTTGACGAAGCGCGCGCCCATCCCGCTCTCAGCCTGGTTCATGTGCCGGTCTACTACGGACCCGACCCCTTGGGCGGCATGGGTGCTTATGGCAGCTGGAATGTCGGCAACTGGTGCGCTGGGGTGCAGGAAAAATATGCTGCGACCCGGATTTGAGCGCCTGGCGTGTCGAGCTCCAATGCTGCCTGCCCGGTAGCAAGCAGCTGCAGATAATCATCGCTAACAAAGGTCCGTTCCGCGCAACGCTTTTCCGCCCAACGCCCGCTACCGCACACCGAAGAGTGCCGCTTTGGCAGTACAACCTTTCTGTTGTGCAATGCACTGAATGTGCGTGAGGGACAAGCCGGCACGAGCACAGTTTCCTTTCGAAGCATTCGTTCTGACAGTGTGGCGTTTGCATGACATGAGACTCGGCAGCGTGCATCATTAAGTCTTGAAAGTGACACGTTCCTTCATATCTGTACGGATCTATGGTCTTTTTTCAGCGGACACGTTGCTCATCGCGACTTCTGTGGCACTCGTCTATTAAGCCGTAATGCCGCCTGCACCAATGGAGTGCAAAAGCGGGTTCGTGCCACCACGCTGCGACTGCCGCCAGTATGGCATTGACGCAGTGCGCCACGGGCAAGTTCGACGGTGACCGTGCGGGCAAGATTTGGACACCGCCGGCAATCAATCCGCAGCAACAAACCTCGCCTGTTTGGCCAGGCTGTACCTGCTAAACATGTGTTGCAAAGCGCAACTTGTCTTGTATAGTCGATCTCGTGGCTCAAACACCACATTCAAAATGGTAGTCACAACGAGGAGATAAACAATGGGCATTTTCCTAAGCAAGCGCGAGCTTGAACAGGTCGAACCGGCCGAGAACGCATTCCATTCTCCGGTACCGACTACGATGATCTCGAACGGCGAGTTCAACCCTTTGCCGCAAAGCGAAAAGCAAAAGAAGGTTGAAGCGCGGCTCAAGGAACTGGCGGACCATCATGGCGCCAGACAAGGGATGAACCGGCGCGATTTCTTGCGCACCAGTAGCGGGATGGCCGCCGCGTTCCTGGCAATGAACGAAGTGTTCGGCGATCTGTTCACGGTATCTGAGGCCGAAGCTGCGGGGCATGATGCTGCCGAACATCGTGCCAAGGCGTTGAGAGACCAGTTCATCTTTGACGTGCAGACACATTTCGTGCACGACGGCTACACGCAGGAGGGAATCCTCGGCCTGGCCGGATTCGCCAGGGAGCACTGGAACCCGGCGCTTTCTGATATCGGCGACATCGGCATTTACAAGTTTGAGAACTACGTGCGTCAGATCTTCCTGAACAGCGACACCAAGATCGCTCTTTTGAGCGGCGCACCCTTCGATGATTCTTCCTGGGAATTCCTGACCAATGACGCCATCAAGGAAGGGGTCAATATGGTCAATCGGGTCGCCGGCAGCCGTCGCATGCTCGGTCATGCGGTGATCACACCGGGTCAACCGGGCTGGATGGACAAGGCTGATCACGCGCTCTCGTTACGACCGGATAGCTGGAAGATGTACACGATCGGCGATCCGCTGTCTGCCGCGACCAAGTATCCGTGGCGTCTTGACGACGAGAAACTGGTCTATCCGTTCTACGAGAAAGCGGTCAAGGCTGGAATAAACACCATCTGCATCCACAAAGGCCTGATGCCCGCGGACTATGAGAAATCCTGGGCCGGCGTGTGGAGATACAACACACCGTGGGACATCGGACAGGCCGCAAAGGATTGGCCGCAGATCAACTTTGTCATTTACCACGGCGGATTACGCGCCTTTCTCGAGTCGCCGGATGCAGATCTGGCCAAATTCGAGAGAACCGGTGAAATCCTGTGGGCCTCGGAGCTTGCGCGCATCCCGGAAAAATATGGCGTCAACAACGTCTATGCCGAGATGGGGACGAGCTTTGCCAATTCGGCCACAGCCAATCCGCGTTTCGCCGCAGCCGTGCTCGGTACCTGGATCAAGGGTCTGGGCGACGATCATGTGGTGTGGGGCACGGACTCGGTGCTGTACGGTTCGCCACAATGGCAGATCGAAGCATTGCGGCGTCTGGAAATTCCGAAAGAGATGCAGAGGAAGCACGGATTCAGACCGCTGGGCGCGGCCGATGGTGTCGTGAAGAACAAGATATTCGGCTTGAATTCGGCTGCACTATACAACCTGCCGTTAACGGCCGAGACGCGAGAGAACATGTCGGAAGACCGGTTCGTGCAGATCAAGCGCGATTACGAAGCGTCCGGTGGCCTGCACAACTTGCGTGACAATGTGGCACACGGTTACATAGCCAAGCGTAGCGCGTAACTGCGACGTTACTGGTAACGCCAATCCACATTGCATTTCGCTAATTCACCCGTTCCCACGCTGAGTGTGGGAACGGGTGTTTTTCTTTTAGCGGTGAGCAGCGTTTTTGTTCCCCCGCATCGTTCACGATTATGGTTGTTCCGGCTTTTCTGTGGGTATGTCTGAGTCTTCAGGCGCTCACTTAGCCGTACGGAACAAAAATCGTCACCACGCAAACACCAAGGACACCAAGTACCAGCAAGTAGGAAGGACATGAACTGGTATTTTTTGTGTGACTTTGCGTCTTCGTGCCTTTGCGGTGAAGGGTTTCTATCGCATGCCTTCGCTGCTTTTAGGTAATCACTATCAATGCCTTTATGATGGCGAAGCACCGAGATCATTAAAGAGAACCTCATGGACATACGGGATGGGCTCGTAGAGAGCATCGGCAATACACCCCTCATCAAGCTCGGGAAACTGTCGGAACAAACCGGTTGCAATATTCTGGGCAAGGCAGAATTCATGAACCCGGGCGGATCGGTAAAGGATCGCGCCGGGCGCTACATCATTGAGGACGCCGAGAAAAAAGGTCTGCTTGGGCCTGGCGGCATCATCGTCGAAGGCACGGCGGGCAACACCGGTATCGGGCTGACGGTCGTCGGCAATGCCCGAGGCTACAAGACCATTATTGTTATGCCGGATTCGCAGTCGCAAGAAAAGAAGGATGCGCTGCGGATGCTGGGCGCGGAGCTGATACTGGTGCCCGCCGTACCGTACAAAAACCCCAATCAATATCAACACGTTGCCAAGCGTTTGGCGGAGAAGTTGAAAGGCGAATCGGATGTCGCCGTTCTCTATGCCGATCAGTGGGATAACACCGCCAACCGTAACGGACATTTCGCCAGCACCGGTCCCGAGATCTGGGCCCAGACGGACGGCAAAGTCGATGGTTTTATCTGTGCGATGGGAACCGGTGGCACACTCTCAGGCGTCAGTGAGTATTTGAAGTCCAGAAACAAGAACGTCGTCATTGGGCTTGCAGATCCCCTTGGCGCCAGCATGTTCCATTACTTCGCGGATGGCGAGCTCAAGGCCACCAAGGGCAGTTCCATTAGCGAGGGAATCGGTCAGGGGCGCGTTACCGATAATGTAGCCGGCGCCATCGTCGACGAGCCGTTTGCGATCCCCGATGAGGAAGCGCTGCCGGTCCTGTACGACGTACTGCATTATGAAGGTCTGTGCCTCGGCGGATCATCCGGCATCAATCTCGCCGGGGCGGTGAAGCTGGCCGAGAAACTGGGGCCTGGCAAAACCATCGTCACCGTTCTTTGTGACTCGGGCTTTCGCTATGCAAGCAAACTCTGGAATGCGGATTTTCTGAGGCAGAAGAATCTGCCGGTGCCGGCCTGGCTGGAAAACCAGACATCCCGCAATATCAGCGACGTTCTCGAAAAAACCAGTTAAACAAAGCCGCTCAGTCCTGGCGCACGTGCCGCCGTCGCTGAATAGCCGTCACTAGACGCGCTCACCGCTGCGCTCGACCGTGTGAAACGTATCGATCTTGTCGTCCGGACCGTAGACGAAAATCTCGTCTCCCAGTCGTATTTCTTCCGCGGGGTCCGGCAAGCTGACAAAGGTTCCATCTTCGCGCGTGACCCCGAGGACCACGACATCGCTTGTGGCGAACTCGCCCAGCATCCGGCCCTCAAGTCCACTCTCCCGATGCGCGAGGATGCGAACGATCCCGTGCGCCACCGGCATTTGCAGCAATCGCAGCGGAGCGCGAGCACCAAAACC
>JBFKXV010000234.1:0-4902 GCA_041637935.1 Burkholderiales bacterium
CGTACCTGCAACGACAGGTGCGCAGGAGGAGGCAACGTGAACGACATCATCTTTCACCACTACCCGCCATCGCCCTTTTCCGAGAAGGTACGGGTCGCGATGGGTATCAAGAAACTCGCCTGGCGGTCCGTCGAAATTCCACGCGTGCCGCCCAAGCCGGATCTGATGCCGCTCACCGGCGGCTACCGGCGCACACCGGTGATGCAAATCGGTGCCGATATTTACTGCGACACACAATGCATTCTTCGCGAATTGCAGCGCCGATTTCCAGAACCGACGTTCTTCCCCGGTGGTGCCAACGGTATGCCGTGGGCGGTCAATCGCTGGACCGACTTCGTATTCGATGCAGCTGCAAGGGTGGCCTTGGGAGCAGGCGCCGACCAGCTGCCGGAGGCGTTCGCCAAGGACCGCGGCCGCCTTTACTTCGGCCCCGATTACGACTTTGCAAAAATCAAGGCCGAGGTCGCGCACTACGTGACGCAGTTACGCGCGCAGCTCGGCTGGCTCGAGGAGCGCCTCGCCACTGGACGCCAGTTCATGCTCGGCGATCAGCCCGGGCTTCCCGACGCAGTCACCTATTACCTGGTCTGGTTTACCAGGGGACGCTGGGAAGGCGGTCCCGAACTTCTGGCCGAGTTTCCCGCGCTGGAAGCATGGGAGAAGCGCATTGCGGCGATCGGCCACGGCAAGCCGAGCGACATGACGGCGGCCGAAGCGCTGGAAGTCGCCAAGGCTGCCGAACCCAACACGCCGGAGATGGCGGACCCGCGCGACGCACAAGGTCTTCATCCCGGCATGACGGCGTCAGTCGTGGCCGACGTCGACGGCGGTGAAGAACCGGTTACCGGCGTGGTTCGCTATGTTGACCGCGACAGCCTTGCATTACTACACAGCAATGACCGGGTCGGAACGGTGTGCATCCATTTCCCGCGTCTTGGCTATCGTGTCACGCCCGCCTGACAAAAATTACAGAGAGCAATACTGATGAAACAAATGACGACCAGAACCGCGCCGCTTCTCATCGCGGCGATCCTCGCCTGCTCGACCCTATCCGGCTGCTCCGGATCGGGGAGTGACCGCGTCAAATTTGCAACCGGCCCGCAAGGCGGTTCGTGGTATCCGCTCGGCGGTGCCATCAAGAACCTGATCGAGAATCGCGTCGAGGGCATCAACCTCCAGAATCTTCCGGGTGCCGGAATTGCCAACGTAAAGGCAGTCGAATCCGGGCAGGCGCAGATCGCATTGGCCAATTCAGTATCAACTGTCGACGGCGTCAATGGCAGGCCGCCGTTCACGGAAAAGGCGACCAACGTATGTAACGTCGCGACGCTGTATCCACAGTTCTTCCAGGTGGTGACACTTCCCGAGGCGGGCATTCGCAGTCCTGCCGACCTCAAGGGAAAGGCGCTTGCCGGGCAGCAAAAAGGTAATACCGGCGAGGCCATCACTGACCATATGTTGCGCGCCTACGGCATCAGCTTTGATGACCTGTCGCGCATCAGCTACGGCTCCTACACCGATTCAGTGACGCTCATGAAAGATGGCAACGCGGAATTCTTTACGCTTGGCACGACTATTCCAGCCGGGGCCGTGATGGACCTGGCGAGCGCACGCGAAATCACGCTGATGCCAATTCCGGACGACGGTCTGAAACGAATGCAGGAGTTCAATCCCGGTTACCGGCGCGGGATCATCCCCAAGGGCACTTATCCGAGGCAAACGCAGGACGTGCCGACTGTCGAGTACGCAACGCATTTCATCGTGCGCTGCGAACTTGACGATCAGTTCGTGTACGACATTCTCGACGCTATTCACGGCGGCCTCGAGGATCTCGCCACCATTGCCAAGGCGATACAAAACACCACTCCCGAAACAATGGGCACCGACATCGGCGTGCCGATGCACCCCGGCGCTGCGCGCTGGTATCGCGAAAAAGGCGTCAGCTAGCGCGCCCCGGGACCCGAAGCACTAACGATAAAGTGGGCCGCACCGATCAATAAACTGAACCGAACGATCGACCGAACCGATAAAAATGTTCAGAAACAAAAGTGCCATCGGTTGGACAATCACGCTCGTCGGATTGTCGATGTCCGCTTTTCACCTTGCCATCGCCTGGCACGGGCCACCTGATGCGCTGACTCTGCGAGCTGTACATCTGGCATTTGCGCTGGTGCTCGCTTTTTTGATGCTGCCAATGACGCGCCATGGGCAGGCCGACAGCCCCCGCCCGCTTGAGTTCCTGTTGATAGCAATCAGTGTGGTGGTGTGCGGCTACCTGGTTGTCGAACAGAACTACATCGTCAATCGCATGGTTTACGTCGATACCTTACGGCCAATCGACTGGGTATTCTCGATCGCCACGGTGCTGCTGGTGATCGAAGCAACGCGGCGCGCCGTGGGCTGGACTCTGCCGCTGACAGCAGTGGCTTTTCTCGTCTATGGCTTGACCGTCGGGGGTGCCGACCTGCGCCAGCTCGCCGAGCAAATGTACCTCGGCACCGAAGGCGTTTTCGGCATCCCGCTATATGTTTCCGCGACTTATGTGATGCTGTTCATCCTGTTCGGCGCACTCGTTGAACGCACCGGAACCGGTCAGCTTTTCATGGACTTCGCGATGAGCCTCACCGGACACTCGGCCGGCGGACCGGCCAAGGTTTCCTGCATTACCAGCGGCATGTTCGGTACCGTATCGGGCAGCGCGGTGGCCAACGTCATGACCACCGGCACCTTTACGATTCCATTGATGAAACGCATCGGCTACAAGCCGGCCTTCGCCGGGGCGGTGGAGGCAGTAGCGTCCACCGGTGGTCAGATCATGCCACCGATCATGGGCGCAACGGCGTTCATCATGGCCGAGTTTCTCGGTATCAGTTACCTGAGCGTAGCCGCGTTCGCCCTGCTTCCCGCCGTGCTCTATTACGTCGCTGTGTTCATGACGGTGCACTTCGAAGCGAAACGCACCAACATGCACGGCCTTCCGCGCAGCGAACTGCCCGCACTTGGCAAGGTACTCAAAGAGCGCGGACACCTGTTCCTGCCGCTGGTGATCATCGTCGCAACGCTGCTGTCAGGTTATAGCGCACCGTTTGCGGCGTTGTGCGGCATCGCCAGCGTGATCCCGACGGCGCTGCTACGCAAGTCGACCCGCCAGTACGTGCATCTGGAAAACATTGTCACCGCACTCGAAGTTGGCGCGAGGAATACCGTCACCGTCGCGCTGTCCTGCGCCTGCGCCGGCATTGTGATCGGCGTGATTTTCCTGACCGGACTGGGCCTGGAATTCACTGATCTGGTGCTGGCAGCAGCCGGCAATCACATGCTGATCGCGCTGATTCTCACGATGGTCGCCGGCATCCTGCTCGGCATGGGCATGCCGACTGCGCCGGCTTACATCATGCAAACAGCACTGCTCGTTCCGGCGCTGGTCAAACTCGGTGTGGTAGTCGAGGCCGCGCACATGTTCGTCTTTTATTTCGCCATTCTTTCGGCAATCACACCGCCGGTGGCCCTGGCCGTCTACGCCGCAAACGGTATCTCGCGCGCCAACTTGTGGGACTCGAGCATCGCCGCACTGCGCCTTGGCGCAACCGGCTACATCATTCCCTTCATGTTTGTGTTTGGACCGTCGCTGTTGTTTATCGGCACGGCTACACAAGTGATTCAGACCGCTTTCACCGCCATCGTCGGCGTCGTTTGCCTGGCTGCGGGTCTGTCCGGTTACCTGTTCCGTACCACCACCAACTGGCAAAGGGTTGTGCTGGTGGTATCCGCGCTGGTATTGATCAAGCCGGGCCTGACTACGGACATCATCGGCTTTGCGCTGATCGCGGCGACCGTTGTGAGCCAGATGATGACCACCCGCAGTCTGCGCGAAAGAAATACGTGATGCGAACCGTATTGGTTACCGGGTCCACTGATGGCATTGGTTTCGAGACCGCGCGGCAGTTGCTTGCTACCGGCATGCACGTGCTGGTGCACGGACGCAGCGAGGCAAAGGCGACGCGGCAGGCCAATGCATTGGCAAGTCGCGTCCCGGGTGGCAAGTCGACACCGGTATGGGGTGACTTGTCGCGCATGCGTGAAGTCGTGGCATTGGCCGAACAAGTGCGCCTCGTTGCACCGGTGCTCGATGTACTGATCAACAACGCCGGGATCTACGCCCAGCGGCGCGCCATTACCGAAGACGGATTTGAGCTGACCATGGCAGTCAATCACTTCGCACCGTACCTGTTGACGCGATTGGTCGGGCCGTCGGTGTCAAAGGCGCCGGCCGGCCGCATTGTCACCGTCAGTTCCATGGCGCACCAGAGTGGCGATATCGATCTGGACGATCTGATGTTCGAAAACGGCTTTGACGCCTATAGCGCCTATGCCACGTCGAAGCTGGCCAACATCCTGTTTACACGCGCGCTGGCCACACGGCTCGCGGGCGCCAGTTCCACCAGATCCAGTTTGTCTGGAACCAGTTCGTCTGGAACCAGTTCGTCTGGAACCAGTTCGTCTAGAACCAGTTCGTCTAGAACCGATGTGACTGCAAACTGCCTGCATCCGGGTGTCATCGATACCAAGCTGCTGCACGCGGGATTCAGTATCAAGGGTTCTTCAGTCGAGAAAGGTGCGCGCACGTCGGTCTTTCTCGCAACTTCAGACACAGTGACAGGCGTCAGCGGAAAATATTTCGATAATTGCCGTGCGGTCTCGCCGTCGCGCCAAGCCCGCGATGACCGACTCGCCGAGGCTCTTTGGGTGGTCACGGAACAGCTCGTTGCCGATCATCTGTAACCAAAGTGTTGTGCGTCTCTTCGCACCACATTATTGGCCGGTGTCTGGCTTTGTTCCGACCACCAGACCGGGATCGCCCGCTTCTGCAGGCATAATAAGGACGAAAAAATACGGGCCTGC
>JBFKXV010000235.1:0-4883 GCA_041637935.1 Burkholderiales bacterium
ACCCACCGGTGAGGAGCGCGATCACGCGCAAATGGTTGCGCGGCTCCTCAACGATGCCGAGAACGCAGCGAAGCGCGCCGGCGTGCGCATACACGATCCGTCTCACACCGCGTGGAAGCAGGACGTCGATATCCTGATCGGTGAAAGCGGTGAAAGCCTGGCCTCCATGACTGTGCCAAAACCGCTGTCGTACGATGACGCTGCGATAGCAGTCGAGTATATCCAGACCTGCTCCGAGAGCGCCGGTATCGCGGCGCCCGCCATACACATACTGGTCGAGACCCAAAGCGCGCTGGCCGATGTATTCCGTATCGCCACCATTCCCGGCTTGCAGGGACTGATATTCGGGCTGCTCGATTTCGTCAGCGATCATCAAGGTGCGGTCCCGGAATCGGCGATGCGATCGCCCGGACAGTTCCGGCATCGTCTGATCGCCCGCGCCAAGGCCGAGGTCGCGGCGGCGGCACTAGCCAACGGGCTGGTACCGACCCACAACCCGTGTTTGAACTTCCAGGATCCGGCCGCCGCCGGAGACGACGCCCGCACTGCGCGGGAAGAGTTCGGCTACCTGCGCATGTACAGTATTCATCCGGCACAGATCAAGCCGATCGTCGAAGCGATGCAACCGCGGGCGGACGACATCGTGCGTGCGGCCTCAATATTGTTGGCGGCACAAGCCGCCAACTGGGGGCCGATTTCGCATGACGGCGACATGCACGACCGCGCCAGTTACCGCTACTTCTGGGACCTCCTGAAACGAGCCCGCGCAACCGGCGCCGAAGTACCACGCGCTGCCGAACAGAGCTTCTTTCCCAGAGATTTTCCGACACTGGGCAAATCCTCGGCCATGAAACTCTAGTTCACGGCCGATCCAGACAATCGAGGACATCACAGCATGACAGCCATCCCATCCCAAGGTCAGAAGTTCCGCGACGCGGTTGCAGCCGAGAAACCGCTGCAGGTCATTGGCGCCATCAACGCCTACCACGCGCGCCTTGCCGAGCAAACCGGTTACAAAGCAATTTATCTCTCCGGTGGCGGTGTGGCCGCCGGTTCGCTCGGTCTGCCAGACCTTGGTATATCAACGCTCGATGATGTGCTCACTGACGTACGGCGCATCACCGATGTGTGCTCGCTGCCATTGCTGGTTGATGTTGATACCGGATTTGGCGGCGCATTCAACATCGCGCGCACCGTCAAGTCACTCATCAAATTCGGCGCTGGTGCCATGCATATCGAGGATCAGGTGCAAAGCAAGCGCTGCGGTCATCGCCCTGGCAAGGAGATTGTTCCCAAAGAAGAAATGGTCGATCGCATCAAGGCGGCCGCCGATGCGCGGATCGACCCCGGCTTCGTCATCATGGCGCGTACCGATGCCTTGGCTGTAGAAGGCCTCGATGCCGCGATCGAGCGGGCGGTGGCCTGCGTTGAAGCGGGCGCAGACATGATCTTCCCGGAAGCGATGACTGAATTGCCAATGTACAAGAAGTTCGCCGATGCGGTTAAAGTACCGGTCCTCGCGAACATCACCGAGTTCGGTCACACGCCGTTGTTCACTGTTGAGGAACTGCGTTCGGTGAATGTATCGCTGGTGCTGTATCCGCTGTCGGCGTTTCGCGCCATGAACAAGGCAGCGCTCAACGTGTATCAAACCCTGCGCAAGGAAGGCACCCAGAAGAACATAGTAGACACCATGCAAACGCGTGCCGAACTCTACGAATACCTGGACTATCACGATTTCGAGCAGAAGCTCGACCAACTCTTCGCAAAGGAAAAGCAATCATGACCAACGCCGCCGAAGTGAAGCCGAAACCGAAGAAGTCGGTCGCGCTTTCCGGTGTGCCGGCCGGCAATACCGCACTGTGCACCGTCGGCCGCGCCGGAAACGACCTGCATTACCGCGGTTATGACATCCTCGATTTCGCCGAGGATGCCGAGTTCGAAGAAATTGCCTATCTTCTGATTCACGAAAAGCTGCCGACGCGTGCCGAGCTGCTCAATTACAAACGCAAACTCAAGGAGCTGCGCGGCTTGCCCACCAACGTCAAGGCGGTGCTCGAGTGGATCCCGGCAGCGGCGCACCCGATGGACGTACTGCGAACCGGGTGTTCGGCGCTCGGCACCGTTCTCCCGGAGAAGGAAGGTCACAATGTCCAGCAGGCGCGCGATATCGCCGACCGCCTGATTGCCTCGCTCGGCTCGATGCTGCTGTACTGGTTCCACTGGAGCCACAACGGCCGGCGCATCGAGACCGAAACGGAAGATGACTCCATCGGCGGGCATTTTCTGCATATGTTGCACGGCGAGGAACCTTCGGAGCTGTGGGAGCGCGCCATGCATACCTCCCTCATTCTCTACGCCGAGCACGAATTCAACGCCTCGACCTTTGCCGGGCGTGTCATCGCCGGAACCGCCTCGGACATGTACTCGTCGATCACCGGCGCCATTGGCGCCTTACGCGGACCGAAACATGGCGGCGCCAACGAAGTTGCCTATGAAATCCAGCAGCGCTACCACACGCCAAATGATGCCGAGCAGGACATCAAGAAGCGCGTCGCCAACAAGGAGATCGTCATTGGTTTCGGCCACCCGGTGTACACCGTTGGCGATCCACGCAATCAGGTGATCAAGGAAGTCGCGCGGCGGCTGTGCGCCGATACCGGCAACATGCACCTGTTCGACATCGCTGAGCGTATCGAAACCGTGATGTGGAACCAGAAGAAGATGTTCGCCAACCTGGATTGGTTCTCCGCCGTCAGCTTCAGCCAGATGGGTATCCCGACGGCAATGTTTACGCCGATATTCGTCATGGCGCGCACCGCGGGCTGGGCGGCACACGTCATTGAGCAGCGCCAGGACGGCAAAATCATTCGTCCGAGCGCCAACTACACCGGCCCGGAAAACCTCAAGTGGGAACCAATTGAAAAGAGAAAATAGTATTCGGTGATCAAGTAAACAGTGACAAGTAACAGGTGACGCGTCACTCAATCACTCAATCACCCAATCACTTAATCACTTAATCACTGAATCACTCAATCACTTAATCACTCAGTTACTCGTCACTTCGTTATCAACCTTGAAAGCCCGCAAAAGGCAGGGCCAACGAATTATTAACCGCCGCACCAACAGGAACCAATAATGTCCGCACCCATTTCCAACGTTCGCCCGAAACCCGACAAGGTTTTGGTGGATATCGCCAATTATGTGTCCCGGAAAGAAATCGCCAGCAAGCAGGCGCACGAAACTGCGCGCTACTGCCTGATGGATACCTTGGGCTGCGGACTGGAAGCACTTGAATACCCGGCCTGTACCAAATTACTGGGGCCGATCGTGCCGGGCACGGTGGTACCCAATGGCGCCAAGGTTCCTGGTACCCAGTTTCAACTCGACCCGGTACAGGCCGCTTTCAACATCGGTGCCATGATTCGCTGGCTCGATTTCAACGACACCTGGCTGGCCGCCGAATGGGGGCACCCGTCCGATAACCTCGGCGGCATTCTCGCCACCGCCGACTGGTTATCGCGCAACGCCGTCGCCGCCGGCAAGGCACCGCTGACCATGAAGGACGTGCTCACCGGAATGATCAAGGCGCACGAGATCCAGGGTTGCATCGCGCTGGAGAACAGTTTCAACAAAGTCGGACTGGATCACGTGGTGCTGGTCAAAGTGGCATCAACTGCCGTGGTCGCCAACATGCTGGGATTGACCAAAGACGAAATCATCGATGCGGTGTCGCTCGCCTGGGTCGACGGACAGTCGCTGCGCACCTACCGGCACGCGCCGAATACCGGCTCACGCAAGAGCTGGGCGGCAGGCGACGCCACCAGCCGCGCGGTCCGCCTGGCGCTGATAACCAGGACCGGCGAGATGGGCTACCCGTCGGTGCTCAGCGCCAAGACCTGGGGTTTCTACGACGTGTTGTTCAACGGCAAGCCGTTCAAGTTCCAGCGTCCCTACGGCAGCTACGTCATGGAGAACGTGCTGTTCAAGATCTCCTTCCCGGCCGAGTTTCACTCGCAAACGGCCGTTGAATGCGCCATGGACATTCACCAGCAACTGAACAAGGCCGGCCGTAAGCCTGAAGACATCAAGAAAATTACCATCCGCACCCACGAAGCGTGCATCCGCATTATCGACAAGAAAGGCCCGCTGAATAATCCGGCCGACCGTGATCATTGTATCCAGTATATGGTTGCGGTACCGATCATTTTCGGCCGCCTCACCGCCGCTGACTACGAGGACGACGTTGCCGCTGATCCGCGCATCGACAAGCTGCGCGACAAGATTGTTTGTGTCGAGGACAAGCAGTTCACCAAGGATTACCATGATCCGGAGAAGCGCTCGATTGCCAATGCACTCAAAGTCGAGTTCGAAGACGGCACGCAGCTCGGCGAGTTTGTTTGCGAGTATCCAATCGGCCACAAGCGCCGCCGCAAGGAAGGCATGCCGGTGCTGGTCGAGAAATTCAAGACCAATCTGGCGCGCCGTTTTCCGGCCAAACAGCAGAAAGCGATTCTCGACCTGTGCCTCGACGCCCCGAAACTGGCTGGCACGCCGGTCAATGAGTTCGTTGACATGTTTGTCATCTAATTTGTCATCATTCGCCGCTTACGTTACCGGATGAATTCAATGCAACCGCTGCTTCGTCTGAAGACCATACTTGTACCAAACACGCTTGTACCGGCCAGGCTTGTCCCGGTCAGACTTGTACCGGTCAGACTTGTACCGATGATGGCTTTGCTGCTGATGGTCCCTGCCCTGTCCATCGCCGCAGGTGACGGGGCGCGCAAGTCGGGTGAGTGGGAGATCTCGGTTACCGTCAAGGGCCAGAGCACCTTCACGTCCAAAGTCTGTATCGATTCCGCCAGTGACGATATCGCCGC
>JBFKXV010000236.1:0-4883 GCA_041637935.1 Burkholderiales bacterium
CGGCGGAGCAGGGGCCCCGCGCGCGGGGATGCGACCCGGAAGCGGGATGCCGTCGCACCGAGACAAACGCGGTCTTGTGAGCACCTACGCGGTCACATCCCCAAAGGGGCCCCTGTTCCGCGCTCCGGTGCGCTACACCTCGCGAGGATTTGTAACGCAGTATGAGGGCGATTCTCGCCATCTTTTGTGCCGTTAATAGTGAAGCACTACACTAGTTGCCTTGATAATCGCGCTTGGTCCGGCGTGCTTTCTTCGACGACCGGCGTTTCGGCGCGGGCCGGACATCCTCCGCGGCGGGCCGATAGATGACGAGAACTTTTCCTATGTGCTGAACCGGGGCTGCTTCGAGTTGCCCACAGATCTGTTCAAGCAGTGTATTCCGTGCCTCGCGATCTGCCTCCACCCGAACCTTGATCAGCTCGTGCGAATCGAGACTGGAAGCGATCTCTGCGATCACCGTCTGGGACAGTCCCTTGTCGCCGATAAACACGACGGGATGTAGCGCATGTGCGCGGGCGCGCAGGTCGCGGCGCTGGGCGGGCGTAAGATTGAGCAATTAATGTCTCCTTTCAGTATTCTAGGCTGATGGCACGCAGCAAAACCAGCCGCACGTGGATGCGCGAGCACGTCACTGATCCGTTCGTCCAGCGTGCAACACGCGAGGGGCTTCGATCGAGGGCGGTTTTCAAGCTCGAAGAGATCAATCATCGCGACAAGTTGATCAGGCCGGGTATGTGCGTGGTTGATCTGGGGGCGGCCCCGGGCGGTTGGTCGCAACTCGCCGCGTCCCTCGTCGGTGCCGGGGGTAAAGTCCTTGCTTTGGATATGCTGGATATGGAGCCGATTCCGAATGTGGAGTTCATTCAAGGCGATTTCGGCGAAGATGCGGTGCTGAAACGGCTCGAACAGGCGCTTGACGGGCGCGCCGTGGACCTTGTTCTTTCCGATATGGCACCCAATATAAGCGGCATACGATCGACCGATCAGGCCCGCTGGGTGTATCTGTCTGAGTTAGCGATGGAATTTGCGAGGACTCATCTGAACCCAGGCGGTACGTTGCTGGTCAAATGTTTCCAGGGCGCCGGTGTCGACGATCTGCGGCGTCAAATCGCCACGCTGTTTGAATCGGTGGTGGTGCGCAAACCCAAAGCCTCGCGTGACAGATCCCGTGAGTTTTTTCTGTTGGCAAAGGGCCGGCGGAACGAGGCCCGGCTTCGAGCGTAGACGGGCGAAACAGTTTAGAATCGGTCTTAACCGGCGGACCAGGTCCGCACAAGAAGTAACTAAGGAGTCGCGTTGAATAATCTCATCAAGAACGTCGCTGTCTGGCTGGTCATCGCCCTTGTGTTGATGACAGTTTTCAACCAGTTCAGCGCGCGCCACCAGCAGCAGTCGGCAACAGAATATTCGCAGTTCATCCAGGATGTGAACGCGGGCAGCGTCGCCGGCGTCACCATTGAAGGCCGCACTTTGAAGGTGCGTAAAACAGACGGGCAGCGCTACACGGTCTATTCGCCGTCTGATCCATGGCTGGTTTCCGACCTCCTCAAAGCGGGTGTCGCGATCGAGGCGAAACCCGAGGAAGAACCGTCGCTGTTGATGAATATCTTCGTCTCGTGGTTCCCGATGCTGCTGCTCATCGGCGTGTGGATCTTTTTCATGCGGCAGATGCAAGGCGGCGGCCGTGGCGGTGCGTTCTCGTTTGGCAAGAGCCGGGCGCGAATGCTCGATGACGGTAACAACGGGGTCACGTTTGCCGACGTTGCGGGCTGCGAAGAAGCCAAGGACGAAGTGGCGGAACTGGTCGACTTCCTGCGTGATCCGGGCAAGTTCCAGAAGCTCGGCGGGCGCATCCCGCGCGGCGTGCTGATGGTCGGCTCACCGGGTACCGGTAAAACCCTGCTGGCCAAGGCGATTGCCGGTGAAGCCAAAGTGCCGTTCTTCTCTATCTCTGGTTCCGATTTCGTCGAAATGTTTGTCGGTGTCGGTGCGGCACGGGTGCGCGATATGTTCGAGCAGGCAAAGAAACACGCGCCGTGCATCGTCTTTATTGATGAAATCGACGCCGTCGGCCGCCAGCGTGGCGCCGGACTGGGCGGTGGCAATGACGAGCGCGAACAAACCCTTAACCAGTTGCTGGTCGAAATGGACGGCTTCGAGACCGGATCCGGCGTGATCGTCATTGCCGCGACCAACCGGCCCGACGTGCTCGACCCGGCGCTGTTGCGACCGGGCCGGTTCGACCGGCAGGTTGTCGTTCCGCTGCCCGATATTCGAGGTCGTGAACAGATCTTGATGGTGCACATGCGCAAGGTGCCGGTCGCGCCAGACGTGCAGCCCGATATTCTCGCGCGTGGCACGCCCGGGTTTTCCGGGGCAGACCTGGCCAACCTGGTCAACGAGGCGGCATTGTTCGCCGCCAGAGCCAACAAGCGTCTGGTTGACATGGACGATTTCGAGCGCGCCAAAGACAAGATCATGATGGGCGCCGAGCGCAAGTCGATGGTGATGCCTGAAAACGAGCGCAAGAACACTGCCTATCACGAGTCGGGCCATGCGGTCGTCGCGAAGCTGCTGCTGAGGACCGATCCGGTTCACAAAGTCACCATCATTCCGCGCGGACGGGCGCTGGGCGTGACCATGCAGCTGCCACAGGAAGATCGATACAGCATGGACCGTGAGCAGATCCTGCAGAATATTTCGGTTCTGTTCGGCGGGCGCATTGCCGAAGAGATCTTCATGGGTCAGATGACCACAGGCGCATCGAATGACTTCGAGCGTGCCACCGACATGGCGCGCCGCATGGTGACGCAATGGGGAATGAGCGATGATCTCGGTCCGATGATTTATGGCGAGAACGAAGGCGAGATCTTCCTCGGCCGGTCGATTACGACGCACAAAAACCTTTCCGAGGCGACCATGCAAAAGGTCGATGCGGCGATTCGCAAGATCATCGACGAGCGTTACAAAATTGCGCGCAAGCTGATCGAGGAAAATCGCGATAAGGTCGAAGCAATGGCGAAAGCCTTGCTCGAGTGGGAAACCATTGATGCCGATCAAATCAACGACATCATGGAAGGCAAACCGCCACGCCCACCGAAACCGACAGCGCCGCCGAGATCACCGGATTCTCCGCCGGACAATACTCCGTCTCCTGCGCCAACGGCGACGCCGGCGGAGGAGACCTGATCGGCCCGGAGCCGGTTTAAAACCGGCCTGAGGCGACCTTCGGGCTTGAACAGAACAGGTCAATCCCGGTCGCCGGAACCATCCCCCGATGGCGTTCCCGATTGCCGGGAACGCCGTCTGCATTGACTGCAATGATTGCGCGCTGCCGTATCCCCTGAATCTCACATGACCGTTATCGCAAAGCCCGACGCCTTTGTCTGCGGTCGTTTCAGCCTGTCGCTGCGGCGTCCCCTTATCATGGGGGTCATCAACATCACACCGGATTCATTCTCGGATGGCGGCGACTTTCTGGATGCCGCTGAGGCCGTTGTCCGCGCACAGCAACTCGTCGCAGAAGGCGCGGACATTATCGATCTCGGTGGAGAATCTTCGCGGCCTGGATCTTCGCCGGTTTCGCTTGACGAAGAGCGCCGGCGCGTTCTGCCGGTTCTCGAAAAAGTCGCGCAGCTCGACGTGCCGGTATCGGTAGATACCGCCAAGCCCGATTTGATGCGCGAGGTTCTCGCCAACGGCGCGTCGATGATCAACGATATCACCGCATTGCGTTCGGCCGGCGCTGTTGACGTGATCGCTGGCTCTGACGCAGGCGTCTGTCTGATGCATATGCAGGGTCATCCCGGCAACATGCAGCGTGCGCCCGAATACCATGACGTTGTGTCAGAGGTTTCAGAGTTTTTGAGCGAGCGCGCCCGTTGTTTGCTTGACCGAGGGGTCAGCGCAACGCGCATTGTGCTTGATCCCGGGTTTGGTTTCGGCAAGACCGATCAACACAATGTGCAGCTACTGCACGCGCTGACTTCGATTGGGGCAGGCCAGTTCGCACTGCTCGCCGGACTGTCCCGCAAATCGCAGTTGGGTAGAATAACCGGACGCAAGGACGCGAAAGATCGCCTTGGCTCGAGCATTGCCGCAGCGCTTGCTGCGGCTAGCAATGGTGCCTCGATCCTTCGAGTCCATGACGTCGCTGAGACGAAAGACGCGTTGATGGTATGGCAAGCGTACGAGATGGGCGCAGTAAATAATGAAGCGGTGAATAGCAAAGCGGTGTCAAATTGACTGCTCCGAGAAAGTACTTCGGCACGGATGGTATCCGTGGAACGGTCGGCGAATCGCCGATCACGCCGGAATTCGTCATGCATCTGGGCTATGCGGCGGGAAAGGTGCTCACCGCTGCTGCCAAGCCTGGGTCGGGTCAACACAGTTCTGACCAACACACTGGCGTGCTGATCGGCAAAGACACGCGCATTTCCGGATACATGCTCGAGTCAGCACTACAGGCGGGTCTATCGGCTGCGGGCGTGGACATCTACCTGGCCGGCCCTATGCCAACACCGGCCGTAGCGTATCTGACGCGGGCGTTGCGCCTGAGCGCCGGCATTGTCATCTCGGCATCGCACAACCCGTTCGATGACAACGGAATCAAGTTCTTTTCGGCGCATGGCAACAAGTTGCCCGATGCGGTGGAACACGCAATTGAAGCGCAGCTTGAGTTGCCGATTGAAACCATGCCCTCAGCGAAACTCGGTAAGGCGCGCCGTATTGACGACGCGGCAGGCCGTTACATCGAGTTCTGCAAGAGCACTTTTCCGACCGAGCTCGACTTGCGCGGCATCAAACTGGCGATCGATTGCGCGCATGGCGCGACCTACCACGTTGCTGGTGCGGTTTTTCACGAACTCGGTGCCGACGTTGTA
>JBFKXV010000237.1:0-4870 GCA_041637935.1 Burkholderiales bacterium
CGGAAAGAACCTGATCGACCATTACTACGGCGGCGTCACAGCACGCGTCAAAAACGAGATATCCATCAATCAGCTGGCGCGCGGATGGCGCCTGGTGCGTGAGGTGTTGCGCTTTCTCCTGATGGGTGACGGCGCACTCACCTACGGCATCACGGCTTCAACCGTTTTCACGCGCAGCCGGCCGGATCTTACACGGCCAGACCTGCAACTGTTGTTCACACCGGCCAGTTACAACCGCGAACGCTTTGGCGAGCTCGAAGCTGCACCCGGCATCACTGCAGTTGTATGCATTGTTCAACCGGAGAGCCGCGGGAGCATGACGCTTGAGTCAGCCGATCCGCTGATACCTCCGCGTATTCAGCCAAACTACCTTTCCGCATCCAGCGATGTACGCGCACTCGTGGCCGGAGTGCGTCTGGTACGCCAAATCTTCGCGGCTCCCGCCATGGCGCAATGCGTGGTGGGCGAAACTTATCCAGGACCAAAAGCGAACAGCGATGAAGCCATCGTTGACGCCCTGCGCCTGACAGGAACCACCGGTTATCACGCCGTCGGCACCTGCCGCATGGGCTCCGATGCGGGCGCCGTGGTCGATCCGCAGCTGCGGGTGATCGGCGTGGAGGGGTTGCGCGTGGTCGATGCGTCAGTGATGCCAATGGTACCGACCGGCAACACCAATGCGCCGACCGTGATGGTTGCGGAGAAAGCGGCAGACATGATTCGCGCGTCGGCGTGACCCAATGCGTATCCCGATGAACCGTGTCGTGGAATAGACGATCAAGGACTGCGCGCGGGCTTCCCTTGATGATCCGTGAAAGGAAACAACCCAGCCCTGAAACTGTTCGCCATGTGACGTGCGACGCGAATCGCTGTCGCTGCATCTTCGGGAGCCAGTCTGTCATTAGCCGCACTTTCAAACACGGCAAGCCAATGATCAAATGCTTCCGGCTCAAACTTCAGCCTCATGTGCGCGGCATAGGCATTGTCCCGGTAACGGCCAGTGCCGTGAACTACGCCTGACCAGAAGTCGGCGACCCGTTTGATATGCGGCTCCCAGTCGTGAATTGCCTCACGAAAAATCGGGCCGAGTACCGGGTTGGCCAGCGATCGTTCGTAAAACAGCCGCACCATACATTCGATGGCCGCTTCCTGTTCGTCGTTTGAACTCATGGCTGACATTTTCGCTTATCCGCTGACGCGGGATGAAACCAAAGCTTGATGCGTCCCGCCAAGTTTCATATTCTGTTTACAAAGCCTGGCTTTGGCTGGCCGCCTCGCGGGTCGTTCCCACCGAGTCCCGATTCCCGTCACAATCGCCCGGACACTCTGCACTGTCCTTCAGATGATGTGTGCTGATATTCGGTCCGGCACAGAACAGAAGTCAGTGCTTGCTTACAGAAGATTAGCGATGGATCAGAGGAGCGCCCCATGAGTTCACCCATACGCGTATTGCTCGCTAAAGTCGGGCTGGACGGCCACGATCGCGGTGTCAAAGTCGTCGCGCGAACGCTGCGCGATGCGGGTATGGACGTCATTTACACCGGCCTTCACCGCACGGCGGAAGAGGTGGTGCACTCGGCGGTGCAGGAAGACGTTGATGTGCTCGGCATCAGCCTGCTGTCCGGCGCACACATGACCATCTGCCCAAAGATCATGAAACTGCTGCGCGAACAGGATGCCGCTGACACCATTGTTGTCGTTGGCGGCGTGGTGCCCGATGAAGACGTCGCCCCACTGAAAGAAATGGGTGTGAAGGAACTGCTGCTGCAGGACACCCCTCCGAAGCAAATCGTGGAAACGCTGGAACGGCTGGTCGCTGAACGCGGTCCGCGCTAGGGGAAGCGACCCGACATGGAAATGGAAGACTGGTCGTTTCCGCCGCGATACGACAACAGCTACCAACCTGATGCGTCGAGCCGGTACTGGTTTCCGGTCCGCGAGACCATGCCGGCTGCAGACCGGGATGCGGCGATTGTGGGGCGCTTGAAAGAAGTGTGCACTTACGCTTATGGCCACTCGCCCTTCTACAAAGCGAAGTGGGACGAAGCCGGATTTCACCCGCACCAGCTGCGCTCGCTCGAGGATTTCGAGGAAAAGGTTCCGGTCATCACCAAGCGTGATCTGCGTGCCTCACAAACCAGCGCACCGCCTTTCGGCGCCTATCTGTGCATTCCCCGCGAGGACGTATTCCACATACATGGCACATCCGGCACGACCGGCCGGCCCACCGCCTTCGCCATCGGCCGCAACGACTGGGACGCGATTGCCAATGCGCAGGCGCGAGTAATGTGGAGCATGGGCGTGCGCCCTGGCGATACGGTGTTTCTGGCGGCGATTTTCAGTCTCTACCTCGGTAGCTGGGGTGCTCTGGTCGGCACCGAAAGGCTCGGCGCCACGTCGTTCCCGTTTGGCGCCGGCGCTTCGGGCATGAGTGCGCGTGCGGTGAGCTGGATGTCACAGATCAGACCCACCGCGTTCTACGGCACGCCGACCTACGCGCTGCACCTCGCCGAGATAGCGGTCAAGGAGGGGCTCGATTCACGCGATTTCGGATTGAAGCAGCTGATTTTTTCCGGCGAACCCGGTGCCTCCATTCCGTCGGTGATCGACAAGCTGGAAACCGCGTTCGCAGCAAAAGTATTCGACGCCGGTTCAATGGCGGAGATGACACCGTGGATGAACGCCGCCGGCACACTCGAGAGTTCACCCGGCATGCTGCTATGGCAGGACATGGTCTACACCGAAGTATGCGATCCGGCGACGTTCCGCCGCGTGCCTTACGGTTCGCGCGGTACCCCTGTTTACACGCATCTCGAACGCACCTCGCAGCCGATGATCCGCCTCGTGTCAGGTGATCTGACCATTTGGGAGAACCAGCCGAATCCGTGCGGGCGCACCTACCCGCACCTGCCGCAAGGCATATTCGGGCGCATCGACGACATGTTCACCATCCGCGGCGAAAATGTGTACCCGAGTGAAATCGATTCGGTACTGAATGAAATTCCCGATTACGGTGGTGAGCATCGCATCCATATCACGCGCGACGGCGCGATGGACGAACTGCTGTTGCGCGTCGAACCAGATGCGGAAGCTCATGCCGATCAAGCACGCGCCGCGAAATTCAAGGAGGAAGTCGGCCGGCGGATACTGAAGACGCTGGCATTGCGAACCGCCATCGAACTGGTGGAGCCACGCTCGATTCCACGCACCGACTTCAAGGCGCGCCGGGTGGTGGACGACCGCGAAGTATTCCGCGAACTCAACCAGAAACTGCACAGCGGGGCATCTTAGTGCCGGTTTCTTCAATCGCGTTGTTTGAGCGACTGGTCAAAGGCGACCTGCGTGCCGCCGGGCGCCTGATGTCGCGCGCCGAGGCCGGCTCGGATGAAGTGCGACCCGTGCTCGGCAAAATCTACAAGGCTGCCGGACGCGCACACATCGTCGGCCTGACCGGTGTTCCCGGCAGCGGCAAGTCGACCCTGGTCAGCAAACTGGTCGAGGCGATTCGCGAGGATGGCCGCAGGGTCGGCGTGATCGCCGTCGACCCGTCGAGTCCGTTCTCCGGCGGCTCGATACTGGGTGATCGCATTCGCATGAGCAACCTCACCATGGATGACGGTGTGTACATCCGCAGCATGGCCACGCGCGGTTCAACCGGCGGACTGGCGCGCTCGGCGCTCGCCGCAGTCGATATTCTCGACACTGCCGGCTTCGATATCATCATTATCGAAACCGTTGGTGTCGGGCAGGACGAGGTTGAAATCGCGCGCGCCGCGCACAGCGTGCTGGTCGTTTCGGCACCCGGTCTGGGCGATGATGTGCAAGCGATCAAGGCCGGCATTCTGGAAATTGCCGATATCCACGTGGTCAGCAAGTGCGACCGCGCCGATGCCAATCGCACCATCTCCGATCTCAAGACCATGCTGGCAATGGGAATCAACGTTTCAATTAAGAACAACGACGGCAAGCCGCTGTGGCAGGTGCCGGTGGTCGGCACCAGTGCGCAGACCGGTGAGGGCATTCGTGATCTGGTCGCCACTCTCGACCGCCATCGCGATGCGCACCGTTCCACTCAGTTGGGCCAGGAGCGGTTGCGCCGCATCGCCGAATACCGCACATTCAAAACTGCGGAAGATCTGCTGCGCAGCCGTTTCTTCGCATCGACCAGCGAACGCGTCGCGGCCATGGTGGACCGCATATCGCGCCGCGAACTCGATCCTTTTGCCGCGTCCGAGGAACTGATGAGCAACGTCGCTTTGTAGGGGTAGCCATGAACGCACCAATCGATTCGAAACAGGCAGCAGCGCTGCAGGAACAACTCGAACTCTGGGAAAAAGACGAAGTCGCTGCATTTCTGAGGAAGCAGCCGGAACGAGAGGAACAGTTCGAGACGCTCGGCGGCTTTCCGCTCAAGCGCACCTACACCGCGCTCGATATTGCCGACACACCGCTCGAAGACATCGGACTGCCGGGACAATACCCGTTCACGCGCGGTCCCTACCCGACCATGTATCGCAGCCGTTTCTGGACCATGCGCCAGATTGCCGGTTTCGGTACCGGTGAGGACACCAACAAGCGCTTCAAGTACCTCATCTCTCAAGGGCAGACCGGGCTGTCGACCGACTTTGATATGCCAACACTGATGGGGTACGACTCGGATCATCCGATGAGCGATGGAGAGGTCGGCCGCGAGGGCGTAGCGGTGGATACGCTGGCCGACATGGAAGCGCTGTTCGACGGCATCGACCTGGAGCACATTTCGGTGTCGATGACGATCAATCCGACCGCGTGGATCCTGCTGGCGATGTACGTCGTGCTGGCACAAAAACGCGGTAACGATCTGAACAAGCTCTCCGGCACCGTCCAGGCC
>JBFKXV010000238.1:0-4866 GCA_041637935.1 Burkholderiales bacterium
ATTGTCTCTGGTGAAATCGGTTCGGGAGACGGCTGGCGGAACCGCAAATGGCGGGAAAGGCCCTAGTGTCACGCCGGGCGAGTCGATGTCCTCTATCCGCTCATAGTGGGAGAGGCTGAACTTCAAATCGAGTGAATCGTGTGGACGCAGCGAAATTTCTCCGCCGTAAACGGTTTCCCTTGCTTTGCGCTGCTCGAGTTCGCGATTGACGGCGAGACGGATGCCGCCGCTGAAGTCGGGGAAGGAACTGCTCTCGCGTTCGTTGTGCCGGGCAAACAGGTTGACGCCATTGCCGTCCGACGGAACGAACGAGAGCGAACCGGACAGCGTCTTCAGATCGAGGCTGCCGCCGTCTTTGTCCTCGCCGTCCTGCAGCGCGGAGGCGTTGGCGGTGAAGCGCACCTTTTCCGAGCCGCCGCTGACAGAGCCTGTCGCTCTGCCGTAGTCCTGTCCGCCACCCTCGATGCCGACTGACGCTTTCGCGCCCGGCTCCTTGCTCCTGCGAGTAACGATGTTGACCACGCCGCCCATGGCATCGGCGCCGTAGATCGCCGAGCCGGAGCCGCGGATGACTTCGATGCGTTCGATATCGGCGAGGTCGAGTGAGGAAAGATCGTATGAGCCACCGCGGCTGAGCATCGGGTCATTCATGCGCACGCCATCTACCAGTACCAGCACCTGTTCCGGATCGCTGCCGCGGATGTGGATGCTGGCGACCCCGCCAGCACCGCCGACCTGGTCGACATACAGCCCGGGGATCTCCCGCATTAACTGAACGACAGTAGACGCATTGCGGGTTTCGATTTCCTCGCGGGTAACAACGCTCACACCCTGCGACGTTTCCGATACCAGTGTCGGAACACGGTAGGCGGTTACCTCGACGTCTGGCGTGGTGACGACGCTCCCCTCCTGCGCGAGACCATGCGATGTTATTAGCATGCAGGACGTGACAATGCCAATTGCGACGCTCGAGGCCAACCGCAGTGACACATACGGATAGTTTTTCATTTTTTGCTTCCCGTGGCGGCTCAATAGCAAGAATACTGTGTTGCAGGCGTTAAGCCAATGCAAAGTATCCGAAACACTCGGCCGGGCTTGCGAACCCACAGTCCGGATTGCGGAAGTTCGCCCGTGAGGCGCGTGGCAGCACAACGTCGGACGTTAATTGTGCACTGCCGCAAATAGGGACTGGCGCGGCCGATACTTTTTACGGGCAACGCAACGAGTATTCATCGGCGTATCAGCTTGCCTCGCCTTTTTCTTGAGCCGTAACCCGGTTGGTGATACGGTCTTTTTTCTACCCGTTCGTCCAAGTGTGCACATGAAGGTTTCGATCACAGTCCTTGTATTGCTGTTTGCGGTGACGCCTGTTTCTGCAACAGCCGAGATGTCTTCTGGCGAAGCCAGAGATCTGTTTGACCAGATGTGCGCTGGATGCCATGGCTTTCGGGGAGACGGTGGTGAAGGACACCGGGGCGGTTTCAGCCCCCACGTCGGAACGCTGGCCGACGAGGAGTACATGTCGCAGCTTCCGGACGAGTACCTTTATCTGATCATCGCGAAAGGGGGCGCTTTTATGGGGAAGATCGCCACCATGCCTGCCTGGGAGAAACGATTATCAGAGGAGCAGATGCGCGCCCTGGTAAAGCACATACGGACATTTACAAAGTGACCGGTAACACCCGGACGGAGTGGTTGAGGCGATCGTCAAGCAAGACGAGCGTCAAACCGAGTGTGTAGTTGAAGGATAGGTGCAGTACGAGGAGCTGGAAAACGAAGTCAACGCAGGAGGAGGAGAGCAGGATGAAAAACAAAATACCAATCTATGCAGCATTGATTGCGTTCGTTGTGGGGACTGTTCCGGTTCTCACGTACGCGCAAGAGGGCGGAGTAGCCGAACCCGGCGGCCCGGCAGGCAAGTGGGCGAAACGCACGCCGGTGAAACCGGACGCGAGCAAGATCAAGGTTCCGCGGGGCTACAAGGTCGGCGTGTTTGCGTCGGGGCTCGATACCATCACGTCGATCACCGTCGACGGCGATGACAATGTGTGGGTGGCCATTTCAGGCAACACGTTTGGATTTCCGCCGAAAGGCATCGACAAGCCGCATGTCAAGATCTTCAACAAGAGCGGCCGGCTGATCCGCGATAACGTTGGCCTGGGCATGTTCAGATCGTTTGCCCTCAATGAAATCGCTTATTGCCCGGAGAATGGTCGTACCTACGTCGGCGACTACAGCGTCGGCCTGTGGGAAATCGACGGTGTTAGAGGTACGCCAAAGCTGATTATGGATGAGGTGCCGATCGGCGACCACGCGATGGGCGGTATCACTTGCCGTGATGGTTGGCTTTACTATGCAGTCGGCGCGCCGACCAATTCGGGCTTTTCCGATCCGGACATCCATGGCTGGACCGATGCGGTCGACCCCTATTGGGAAAAACGCACACCGCCAGGAATCCCGCCGTTGCCGCGCGACCCGCCATGCCGTGACATCGTGCTAACCGGGCTGAACATCCGCGACAGCGAAGGCAACCTGACCGGCGCGTACTTGCCAAAAGGCACGCCTTCCAAGCCAGGCCAGGTCATTAAGGCGCAGAAACCGTGCGGCGGTGCAGTGCATCGGGCGCGGCTAAAGCGCAACAGCAACTACAACCGTGATGACTGGGAAGTGTACGCCATGGGCTTGCGCAATTCCTCGGGTGTCGCTTTCGGTCCCAAGGGTTCGCGGTTTGAAAAGGCGCTGGCGGTTAGCGATAACGGCCACAACGACAAAGGTAACCGGCGGGTCGCCAATGCGGCTGAGCGGCTGTTTATCTTTACTGAAAAAGGTCAGGATGCAGGTTTCCCGGACAAGGACGGCGATAACTTCGTGGACATCAAGCGGTCCGGGCCGGACGTGTATCGCGGTAACAAGTACGACCCGACGCGACCGAATCCGCAGCTGCATATCGGAGAAAAGCCGTTCATACCGAAGCTGCCGCCGTATCGTTTCATCGACCATTCGATCGGTGTTCGGGGCACACCGCTAATCGTGGCCAATCCCAATCCGAACGGTTACGTCAATCCGGTTCTGGAATGGGATACCAACAATCCGATGGACGGTTTGGCTTGGGCGCCCAAGGCTTTCGGCGCGCCAAAGGATACGCTGTTCACTGCGGTGTTCGGCATCATCGACAATGGTCCGGAAAGCTTGCGGCCGATGTGGCCGGCGATCGTGCAAGTCGAGTTCCTCGAACCGACTGGTGTGAAGTGGTCGATCTTTGCCGAGAACCTGGAACCGGGACCCAACGCCTACCAGAAGCCGGAAAACCGTGGCGGGTTCGAGCGGACCAACGACGTCGAGTTCAGTAATGACGGCAAGACGATGTACATTGCCGACTACGGCGAGCTGTACGTGAACTACCAGATGGAATCGCCTTTCTACACGACGCCGAAATCGGCAGTAGTCTGGATGATCACCAAGCAATAGTTCGGTTTTTTCAGTCTCTATCCCGGCGGCGTATGCCGCCGGGTTTTTTTTGCATGCCGGTTTTGGCGCTTGCCCGGCGTTGTGTACAGATTAGATTGCTATTGGGGGTTGCCGGCAGTCTTTCCCTGTAGTTCCAGCAAGATCGGGTCTGCGGCAACATCGTTCCCGTCAACGATGATGATAGCCGCGAAAAACCCATCACCAACGCTGCGCAGTTCACGCAGCTCGATGCGCTTGTACTGGTGAATCATGTTGACGAGAAGCGCGTTCAGGCGATCGCGAACCGCTTTCGAATAGGTTTCGTCGGAACGGCGTGTGACGCCGTTCGGATAAATGCGGTGTAATGAAGTCGATGCGCCACTGAGCGATTCGATCCGGAAGCGACACCAGCCAGCCGAATTGCACCCCCGAAACTGTGCTTCTACCGGGCCAGTATGTGTTTCGGCGGCATCAGCTGGAGCGGCATGCAGCGTGGCGAGCAATAGCGATCCCGAACAGATCAGTGATACTGCCGAAACCAACGGACTCCACCATGCGCTTGCCTTCCAGTGCATGTACGCTCTTATATCAGAAGTCTGTCGATTCATGGAAATAGGCAGGCGCTTCGGGCACGCGCCTTGCGGTACGGGAGTACGTGTTCGACACGCGCGGGAAAAGACTTGACCGGGTTATCTCAATGAAACTTTCATGCCTGTAGCACACGAAACATATGACGTGATTGTAATCGGCGCCGGTCATAACGGCCTGACCTGCGCCGGTTATTTGGCGCGTGCTGGCTACCGGGTCAAGGTTGTCGAGCGCCGCGGTGTTGTCGGTGGTGCCGCCGTTACCGAAGAGTTTCATCCCGGCTTCCGCAATTCGGTCTGTTCCTACGTAGTCAGTTTGCTGGATCCGAAGATCATTCGCGATCTCGAACTCGGGCGATACGGATTGCGCATTATTGACCGCCCGGCAGGCTCGTTGTGCCTTCTTCGTGATGGGCAACATCTTCAGGTCAGCCGTGATGCTGCGTTGGCGCACTCCGAAATCGCCCGGTTCTCGCGCGAGGATGCCGACGCATACATCGCATTTGACCGCGAGATCACGCAGATGGCGGAGATTTTGCGCGAGGTGGTGCAGCGGCCAGCACCTAATCTGGGTGGCGGTGTGCGCGATCTCTGGTCAGCACTGAAGCTGGGCAACCGGTTGCGCAAACTGTCACACCGGCAGCAGACGACGCTGGCCGAACTGATGGCGATGAGCGTTGGTGACTACCTTGACCGCTGGTTCGAGAGTGATCCCATCAAGGGCGACTTCGGATTCGAGGGCATTGTCGGCAATATGGTCAGTCCCTATCACCCGGGAACAGCCTACGTACTGTTGCACCACGCGTTTGGCGAAGTCAATGGCCGCACTGCA
>JBFKXV010000239.1:0-4844 GCA_041637935.1 Burkholderiales bacterium
CAGCGCGAATTCGCTGTGATGTGTTCGCCAAGTGGCACCAGGCCCCGGCGATGCCAATCGATCACCGGTTTCATCACTTCAACGACAGCAAGCGAGCGGACTGCGGAAAATTCCAGAACGGCGTGCGCCGTGTAGCCCAGACCCAATCCGCCAACGACAATGTCGAGAGTGTCATCGCCGGTATCGTCGAGCGCAGCCACGCCAAGCCGGGCGAGCTGAATCTCCGCTTCGGTAAACAGGCTGGACATCAGGAATTCATCGCCCAATTTCACTTCGTAGATAATGGCTCCTCCGAGACGCGGCTCCGCGCGGCGGCGCAGACTGATGTCACCGAGCGGAGTGACCTGATAGTCGAGTTCTTCGAAATCAAACCTCATTTTGTTCATTTTGTCATGAATGAAGCTGATTACGCATGCTGCCCAAATGACCAAAGTACAACCTTATGATCGGGCCTGCGCAGACGTTGGCCACGCCGGGTATCATGCGTCATGGGGACCTGCCCGGAAATAACGTGGCTCGGAACGACAGAATGAGTATCAAGACACCGTTCTGTTTGTCGGGCAAGTCGGCCCTGATCACGGGTGGATTGCGTGGTCCTGGATTGCAGATTTAGGAGGGCGCCCGCGACACGGTTTGGCGAAACCCTGGTGCGGAAGCGGGCGCAGGGCCTTCGCGTTAAGTGGCATATACAACATAGAGAAACGTTTGGGAGCGAGAGTATGAGTGTCAAGAAATTGTTTGATTTGTCGGGAAAGACGGCCCTGATTACGGGTGGATCCCGCGGTTTGGGGTTACAAATGGCCGAGGCCGTAGGTGAAATGGGCGCAAAAGTCGCGATCACCGCCCGTAAGCAGGCCGAGCTCGAGGAAGCGGCTGCCCATTTGTCCAAGATGGACATCGAGTCACTCACCGTGGTCAACGATCTACAGGTCGAGGACTCGGTCAAGCCGATGGTGGAGGGTGTGCTCAAGGCATTCGGTCAAATTGATATTCTGATCAACAATGCCGGTGCTGCCTGGGGTGCGCCAGCAGAGGATCATCCGTTGGATGCGTGGCACAAGGTGATCAATCTCAATTTGACTGCGATATTTCTCCTGAGTCAGACCGTTGGAAAACTCAGCATGATTCCGCGCAAGTACGGCAAAATTATTAACATCGCGTCAATTGCCGGGCTGGTCGGAACCGAGCCTGGTTTTATGCCGACGATCGCCTACAACGCCAGTAAGGGGGGCGTTGTAAACTTCACTCGCTCGCTTGGCGCCGAATGGGCGGCTAAAAATATTACCGTGAATGCGATCGCACCCGGCGTATTCCCGTCGAAAATGTCGAAGGGAATGATCGATCGCGCCGAGGAATACATCATGAGTCAGACGCCGATGAAGCGGCTCGGAGGTGATGAAGACCTCAAAGGACTGACGGTGCTGCTGGCGTCCGACGCGTCAGCCTATATGACGGGTCAAATCATCGCTGTCGACGGCGGCTATACATCCATCTAGCGCGCCAGGTGTCCGACGGTCGTCGCAACGACAAACAGCGTAACGATGCCGGTGACTTGTTCGTGAGGGCGGGAGCAATTCCGGAGTTCGAACTGTTCGCAGCGGGAGCGATAAATCATGCCACTTGATCCACAAATAGAGGCGTTGCTTGATGCCGCCAGGAAAGCCAACCTTCCTGAACTCTGGCAGCTCACGCCGCAACAAGCACGCGCAGAGTACCTGCGCCGCACAAACCGGCTGAAGGCTGACGTCGAAATCTATCGCTCTGAAGACCGGGACATCGATAGTCCGGCCGGGCGTCTTCCGATCCGCATTTACACTCCGCGCGAGCTGGCACCGAATGAAGAGCTACCGGTGCTGGTCTGGTATCACGGCGGTGGATACGTCATTGGTGACCTCGACACACACGATTCGGCGTGTCGTGCCCTTGCCAACGAAGCCGATTGCATTGTGGTTGCGGTCGATTACCGGCTTGCGCCGGAACACAAGTTTCCCGCGGCGGTTGATGATTGCTATGCCGCGCTGAAGTGGGTCGCAAGAAATGCAGACAAGATTCACGCCGATGCTGCGCGGATCGCGGTCGGAGGTGACAGTGCCGGCGGTAATCTGGCGACGGTGGTATCAATTCTGGCTCGTAATGACGGTTTGCCAAAAATATGCTTTCAGCTACTGGTCTATCCTGTGACAGCACCTGAACCTGAAACGAAATCGCACCATGCGTTCGCGGAGGGTTATCTTCTGACACGCAAGACCATCACCTGGTTTTTCACGCATTACCTCCGCAGTCCCAAAGACGCCAAGGATTTTCGGTATGCACCGCTCGAAGCTGACGATTTGTCATCGTTGCCGCCGGCGTTAATCATAGTCGCGGGTTTCGATCCCTTGCGCGATGAAGGCGTGGAGTATGCCGAGGCGCTGATCCATGCCGGCAATCGCGTGCGGCTGTCAAACTATCAAGGCATGGTTCATGGGTTCTTCCTGATGGGTGGCATGGTTGACGAATCACGGCGCGCCGTATCGGAAAGTGCGGCGATGTTACGTGACGCATTCGCATCCGCCACTGACAGCAAGAATTCGCCTCCGATCACAACACAAACCTAGAACGGACGAGGAACAAAATGCCGAACCTGAACGGAAAAGTGGCATGGATTACCGGCGCCGGGAGTGGCATCGGGCTGGCAGGCGCGAAGGCGCTCGCAGAAGCCGGCGCGACGGTGGTGATGAGTGGACGGCGCAAGGAGGCGCTGGAGCCGGAAGCGGAGAAGTTGCGTATCCTCGGCTTTCATTCCGATATCGAGCCACTCGACGTGGCCGATCAGGCTGCGGTTGAGGTCGCCGCAAAAAACATCATAAGCCGGCATGGCACAGTCGAAATTCTGGTGAACAGCGCCGGCATCAACGTGCCGCATCGTTACTGGAAAAATCAGACTCCGCAGGGTTGGGATGACGTCATTCGGACCAATCTCGATGGCTCGTTCTATACCATCCACGCTGTGCTGCCCGGCATGCGAAAGCGCAAAAATGGCGTGATTATCAATATCTCGTCGTGGGCCGGTGCGTATCACGCGAAACTGACCGGCGCTGCGTACAACGCCAGCAAACACGCCGTCGTGGCAATGACGGAGACCGTCAACATGGAAGAGGCAACCAACGGTATCCGTGCTTGCGCAATTTGTCCGGCCGAAGTTGCGACGCCGATTTTGGACCGACGTCCGGTGCCACCGAGCGCAGAGGATCGCGCCAAAATGCTGCAGCCGGAAGATCTGGGTGCGACCATCCGCTTTGTCGCCGAGTTGCCCGCGCGAGCATGCATCAACCAGCTCATTATCAGCCCGACCTGGAATCGCATATACATCGGCGGGATGGAGAACCCCAAGCCCTGAGTTTGTTGGCGCCAGTTTCAGAGTTTGGCAACCGACGCTGGTTTCAGTCGCGAAAGTTCCGATTAAGCAAGCTCAAACCTGCGCCGCGGCAACGGTCGCGATGTTGAAGGGCACGTTATGCGCGGTTATGCTGATCGCGTCGTTTTCATATTTGTTCTGAGGCGGAATATCTGGTGACTTTCTTGCGTTTCATCTTCGTCGCTTTGTTGAATGCGTTGTTTGCGACTGCCGTTACGGCTCAGGACGCCGGCGTTGCACCTGATGAACCGTGCCGTCAATGCGGCACTATTTTCGAAATCAAATCGATCACTACCGAGCGCGAATTGGCGAGAACGCTCGAGGAACGAGCGCCACCCGCAGGGCCTTTTCTCAACATTCCTCTGACCCGTAAGCCGGATGCACATGCCGAGATTGGTGTGACCGGAAGCAGCCAGATGCGCAAGGAGCTGCAGCAGACCAAGTACGAGGTTATCGTCCGCTACGACGACAACCGTTTTACCCTGATCATGGTCAGGGATGTATCAAACTTGCGTGTCGGCGATCGTGTGCGTGTGATCCAAAACCGTATCGAGCGAATTGATCAACCCCAGCGGAAGTAAGGTATTCAGGAGGCAGAACGCCAGACGATGTGGTGGCTGCGGCTTACGTTGCCCGTTTACCGGGATTCTATGATTTTGATGACCTGGTCGACCAGGGCTTGCCGGACTGGGTCAGTACCATTAGCGTTTTGCGAGGCATTGAGTTGGACGAGTACACCAACCGTCGCTGGTTATCAAGACCGCACTCTGCTTCCGGAGCCAGCCGGGAAATCGGCGACGACCGCGGAATGGTTCCGCTGCGGCAGATGACTCGGGCTGGCGATGCATCGCCATCATTCCATCGCCGTTATTTCGTAGTTCCGCCTGTGGAGTCATCGGTGACGCCCGCCAGCGAGCGTGGCCGCAGATCACGCCGTTGACATCGATCTGAAGCGTAGCGAACAACTTGGCTCGGACTTGGACCGCGCAATGGTCGAACGCCAATTCGCCTCGTCAGGACCAGATTACGGTTTTGCTCGATTGGTACCATTCGCCGATCTTATCCTCGACGGCGGCTTCGATGCGGCTGCGCTTGATTTTCATGGTCGGCGTGAGGAAGCCGTTTTCAATGCTCCACGGCTCTTGCGAAATAACCAGCATCTGCAACTGTTCGTAGCTGGCGATCGCGGCATTGACTTTCTTCAGTAGCTTCGCCATCTCGTTTTCTATGCGCGATCGGAGGGCGTTGTCGTTCAAGTTGCCACGCAGATCTTCGGCCAGCACCACGATTGCATAGGCAGCGGCCTGTCCGGAACCGGACACCATGGACAGTTCGACCATCGGGTGTTCGTTGAGCCGGTTCTCGATGGGCGCTGGCGCGACGTATTTTCCTTTGGCGGTCTTGAACATCTCCTTGACGCGCCCGGTCAACTTGAGCAGGCCGTTGG
>JBFKXV010000240.1:0-4844 GCA_041637935.1 Burkholderiales bacterium
AACCTGGGGCAGGTGCGTCACGCACATCACCTGATGACGCTCACCGAGCGTCTTGAGCATGCGGCCAACGATCTCGGCAACGCCGCCGCCGATACCGGCGTCAACTTCGTCAAAAATCAGTGTCGGCACCTGGGCAACTTCAGTCGTCACCGATTCGATCGCCAGCGCTATTCTCGATAGCTCGCCACCGGAGGCCGTTTTCGCCAATGGCCGCGGTGGCGCGCCGGCATGTCCCGCCACCTGAAACTCGACCTGCTCCAGTCCGTAGGAAGCGCATTCGTCATTGCTGGTAAGAGCGACCTTGAAGGCGCCACCCTGCATCGCCAGTGTTTGCATGGCATCACTGACTTTGCGCGATAACTTTCGCGCCGCTTTGGACCGCGTAGCCGACAATTCCGCGGCGATTTCCAGACAAGCCTCTTTTGCCTGTGCTTCGCGACGCTGCAAGGCAGCAGCATCGAGACTGGTGGTCAGCTCCTCGAGGCGCTGCCTGGACTGATCCAGCAGTGCGGGCAGTTTCTCCGGTGTGGTGCGATACTTCCTGGCGACAGTGTGGATCGCATCGAGCCGCTCGTTGACTTCAGCGAGCCGCTGCGGGTCAACCTCGATCCGTTGCTGGTAGTGTCTCAGGCTGTAGACGGTTTCCTGCAACTGAATCTGCGCCGTGTCGAGTGTGTCCAGCACTTCGCGCAATGCCGGATCATAATCAACCAGCGCCGACAGTTTCGACTGCACGGCCGACACAGCGGCGAGCGCTGCGGCATCGTCCTCCGAGAGCGTAAGCAGAGCGAATTCCGCCGCTTCGACCAGGCTCACTGCGTGTGCAAGCCGGGTTTGCTCGGCACCGATGTCGCGCCATTCATCTTCGCGAAACGCCAGTTTGTCGAGCTCGCTGATCTGCCACTCGAGCTGATCCCGTTCACGCGAAATCGTTTCGGCATCGCCTTCGGCGGCAATACGCAATCGCCTGGCCGCCTGCCACGTTGCCCAGGCTTCGGCCACGCGCCGCGCCAACAGCGTCGCTCCGGCATAGGCATCGAGCAAGTCACGCTGCGACTGCGGTTTGGACAACGACTGGTGTTCGTGCTGGCCGTAAATATCAACCAGCCGCTCGCCGAGCAGGCGAAGCTGCTGAATCGTCACCGGAGTGCCGTTGATCCAGGCACGCGATCGCCCCGAAACATCGATTACCCGGCGCAACAAACAGTGGCCATTGTCAACAAGCTCATTATCTTGCAGATATTGCGCTGCCGCGCCGTCGTTCTCAAGCAGGAACTCGGCACTGATATCGGCTTTTTCACAACCCTGCCGCACCAGGCCGCTATCGGCACGCTCGCCGAGGACCACCGCCAGCGCATCGATCATGATCGACTTGCCGGCACCGGTTTCCCCGCTGAGCACGGTAAATCCCTTGTCGAATTCCAGAGCCAGGCGATCGACCAGAACGAAGTCGCGAATTTCCAGTCTGCTGAGCACGGCGTGAAAGACTAAATCAGTTACAGCGTTTCGCTCCAGTGGAGCTTTTCGCGGAGCATATGGTAATAATTGTGGTCCGACGGATGCAGCAAGCGGATCGGATGCGGACAACGCCGCACTATAACGCGGTCATCCGCGGTCAGATCGAAATGCGAGTGGCTGTCAAAGTGCACCCGGGCATCGACCGACTTGTGCATGGTGACCTCGACGACGGAATCGCCGCCAACAACAATCGGACGATTCGACAACGTGTGCGGGCTGACCGGCACCAGCGCGATGCAGTTCAAGCCGGGGTGAAGAATCGGGCCGCCCGATGACAGCGCGTAGGCGGTTGATCCAGTGGGACTGGCAACGATCAGGCCGTCTGATCGAAGGTTGTAAACGAAGCGTCCATTAATATGCACTTCAAGTTCGATCAAACCGCCATCGGCACCCTTGTTAATCGAAACATCATTGAACGCCAGCACCTTGCGCCCGGGCTTGGCACCGAGAAACACCTCCGATTCGAGCAGCATGCGCGCTTCGGTTACGAATTCACCGTCAAGGATCGAACCGATGCTCTCAATCATGGTGTCCATTGAAAGATCAGTCAGAAAACCCAGGCGCCCTAGGTTGACACCAACCAGCGCAACATCGTACGGCGCGAATGTTCGCGCAATGTTCAGCATGGTGCCGTCGCCGCCGATGACAATCGCCAGCTCGCAACTGGCACCGATCTCATCGAGACTGGCGACAGCATGGTTATTGTGTCCAATATGTTCGGCCGTGAGCGTGTCGACCTTGATCTCGACACCGCGTTTTGCCAGAAAGCGCGCAAGCTTGAGGAGCGGCTCGGCGATCTCGGGGCTCTTGTACTTGCCGATCAGCGCGACGGATTTGAATAGGCTCATTGTCTGCGGAATTAAAGCACACTTCGCCACAAATACCCGGTTAAAACCGGTGCCGGATGAAACTTTGGCTAAAAGCTTTGTAGAATGACATCCATGCTTAGCGAACGGGCAAGGATACTACTTAAATCTCTTATCGAGCGTCATATCTCGGACGGCCAACCGGTTGGCTCTCGAGCGCTCGCCCGATTCTCCGGTCTCGACCTCAGTCCGGCCAGCATCCGCAACATCATGGCCGACCTGGAAGAGATGGGCTACATCGCCAGTCCGCACACCTCCGCCGGGCGCGTGCCAACCCCGCGCGGCTACCGGTTTTTCGTCGACACGCTGCTAACGGTCAGGCCGCTCGACTCGGATCAGGTGCACCACCTCGAGGGACAACTGCAGCAGGACAGCACCCGTAAACTGGTCACCTCCGCCTCACATATGCTGTCTGATCTGACGCGCTTCGCCGGCGTGGTGAAATCGCCGCAGCGCCAGGGGATGGCATTTCGGCACATCGAGTTTGTGAGTCTTTCGGAAAAGCGCTTGCTACTCATCATCGTCACGCCCGACGGTGACGTGCAAAACCGTGTGCTGTTCGCTGATCGCACTTACACAGCCGCCGAACTCGTCGAAGCAGGCAACTTCCTCAATACACACTATACCGGCCTGACATTCGATGAAATCAAAGTGCGTTTGCAGGCCGAGCTCGAAGAGCTGCGCGAAAGCATGTCCGACTTGATGACGCTGGCGGTGGAAGCAGGAAAGGAAGCGGCCACCGAACCGGAAGAAGGGTACGTCCTGTCAGGCGAAAACAATCTGCTGCACATACAGGATCTGTCCTCGAATATGCAAAGCCTGCGGCGTCTGTTCGACATGTTCGAGCACAAGACCGGCATCCTCCAGTTGCTCGATATCACCAGTCGCGGCCACGGTGTGCAAATCTTTATCGGCGGCGAGTCCGGCCTGGTGCCGCTCGATGAATGCAGCGTTGTGACAGCGCCATACGAGGTCGATGGCCAGGTGTTGGGGACTGTAGGCGTGATTGGTCCAACCCGCATGGCATATGAGAGAGTGATCCCGATCGTTGATATCACTGCCAAGCTGCTCTCCGACGCCTTGTCGCAGAATTGATGCCGGATCGCGACACGGCGTCATTGACGCCCCAACGCGAATTGGCATCATTGATGCCCGAATGCGAATTGGTGTCGCCCTGATCCCGGCTGGATAATCCCCATGCGATACGCGCCCGAACCGGAATACAAGCACGGAACAATACTTCGCACCGGCGTACTGCTGGTTAATCTCGGTACGCCTGACGCGCCGACGGCGAAAGCCGTGCGACGCTACCTGAGCGAGTTCTTGTGGGACCCCCGGGTTGTGGAAATTCCGCGCAGTCTTTGGTGGCTGATACTGCACGGAATCATTCTCAGGACACGGCCCAGGAAGTCAGCCGAGAAGTATGCTTCGGTTTGGACCGGCGACGGTTCACCACTGCGGGTGCTCACCGAAAAACAAGCGCTAATGCTGCGCGGATACCTGGGCGAACGACTCAAGAGTCCGCACATGGTCGGTTGGGCAATGCGCTATGGTTCACCGTCGGTTGGAAGTGTGCTGACACAACTGCGTGCCGCCGGCTGCGACCGCATCCTGATCGTACCGTTGTATCCGCAGTACGCTGCCAGCACCTCGGCCAGCGTTTATGACGCCGTGTTCGCCGCAGTTGGGAACATGCGCAACGTTCCGGAGCTACGGCTGGTAAAACATTTTCATGATCATCCAGCCTACATTTCGGCGCTGGCGACGCGGGTAAATCAATACTGGATCGAGAACGGCAAACCCGACAAGCTGGTGCTGTCGTTTCACGGCGTGCCCAGGTTCAGCCTCGACCGGGGCGACCCCTACCATTGCGAATGCCACAAGACCGCACGGCTGCTAACGCAGGAACTCGGCATTGATCCGGAAATGGTGGTGACCGCGTTTCAGTCGCGTTTCGGACGGGCCGAATGGCTCAAACCCTACACCAGCGACACCATGAAGCGGCTCGGCAAAGCGAAAACCGGCCGTGTTGACGTGTTCTGCCCCGGTTTCGTTTCCGATTGCCTGGAAACGCTGGAGGAAATCGCCATCGAGAACAAGGCGATCTTCCTCAAAGCCGGCGGCAAGGCATTTCACCATATCCCGTGTTTAAACGACCTGCACGAGTGGATTCAGGCGCTGGCACGCATCGTTGCCGATCACCTGCACGGCTGGGCCAGCAGCGATTACGACCGCGGCAAAGCAGAGCGCGAGGCACAACTGAGCGCGTCGCGCGCAAAACAAATCGGCGCCAAAAAGTAGTCTCGCGGCTGCTGCTGCAAACCGTTTTGATCAAACTGCCCGATCAGGCCAATTCGATCAAATCAGGCTGACGCCGTTCCTGCGACCGTAGTCTGTCGTGACGTTGTGCTCCCGGCTGGCATTCTTGTGCTCCACGAGAATTCCTCGAGCGGCTTCGTT
>JBFKXV010000241.1:0-4840 GCA_041637935.1 Burkholderiales bacterium
CAGCCATGACGCTACGGTTTGTGAAAAGCGCCGTACACCTGAGGCCGAATGCTCGCGGTTGTGCTGGTTATTGATGTGGCGTTGATCGAGCGGGGCCATGAATAAACTGCACTACATGTATTGGCGATGTATTGGCGCGATATGTATTGGCGCGATGTATTGGCGCGCGACCGCGGGCTGCACAGCAAAGCGAAAGTAGCGCTTGCGAGGCGCAACAGCTTGCGGAAACCCGATGTCTTGCACAAACCTGATGGACCGGCTCCTCGGCACAGAATACAAGCTGCGACGCTTGCCGCTGCTGCTGCCGGTCATTGCCTGGTAACGATTGAGGATCAGAATGGTTCCCATTTTCTTATGACGGATCGTTGGAGCCGAAGTTTGTTTATTATCCGGCCGACAGTGTAGAGTTTCGGCTACGTTAAACGGTTCCGCTGTGGCAATCGCCGGCTGGGACTGAACCGCATGATTGCAAAGGAAATTTCGCAAGGAGCGAACCACTGATGGATTATCAAACACCCAATAGCGCCGAAGATGCCGCCAGATTGTTGTCGCAGGAGGGCGCCGCGGTGCTCGCCGGGGGCACGGATCTGCTGGTAAAACTGCGTGCCGGAATGGCCACCCCCAATACGATCGTCGATCTCAAGAGTGTGCCGCGACTGCGCGGCATCGAGCGCGATGCAAAGGGATGGTGGATCGGGGCGGCCACTCCGTGCGCTGAGATCGGTGAACACGCTGAATTTGCCGCGGCCTGGCCAGGTGTCGTCGAGGCGGCGCAACTGATCGGCTCGACACAGATACAGGGGCGGGCAACGTTGGGCGGTAATTTGTGCAACGCATCGCCAGCGGCTGATACCGTTCCCGCGTTGATCGCTGCTGGTGCCATATGCGAAGTGGCAGGCGTCAATGGCGGGCGCGAGTTACCGGTTGAGGACGTTATCACCTCTCCGGGCAAGAATGCGTTGGCACGCGGAGAGTTCGTTCTCGGATTCAGGTTGCCAGATCCGCCAGCGCGTGCCGGCGATGCCTACCTGCGTTTGATACCGCGCACTGAAATGGACATTGCGGTGGTCGGTGCAGGCGTGGCACTGGCAGTCGACGCCAAGGGCGTGTGCAATCATGCGCGGGTTGCCCTCGGCGCGGTGGCGCCGACGCCGTTAATTGTTGCTGACGCAGCAAAGGCGCTGATTGGAACCAAAGTCGATGATGCGGCTCTCGAATCCGTCGCCGCTGCCGCAAGCGCGGCATGCAGTCCTATCGACGACAAACGTGGCACCGTGGCTTATCGGGTCAAGGTGGCAGGGGTACTTGCCAAGCGCGCGGCAAAGATTGCCTATCAACGTGCCAACACCAGGTAAACGTACCGAAATCGCAACTGGAGAGAATAGATAGATGGCCAAACATCATGTAACGACAACCGTGAACGGTGACAGCGTGGAGTTTCTTTGCTCTACGGAGCAAACGCTTCTCGATGTTCTGCGAGACGAACTGTTTCTGACCGGCAGCAAGGAAGGCTGCTCATCCGGCGACTGCGGCGCTTGCAGTGTCATGCTGGACGGGCGTCTCGTGTGTGCCTGCCTGGTGCTCGGCGTAGAGGCCGAAGCACGCGAAGTGGAAACCATCGAGGGCATGGCCGACGGCGATAATCTGCATCCGTTGCAACGAAAGTTTCTGGAACACGCCGCATTGCAATGTGGCATCTGTACGCCGGGTATTCTGGTGGCGGCAAAAGCATTGCTGGATCAAAATCCGGATCCGACCGAAACCGAAGCGCGCTACTGGCTGGCGGGTAATCTATGCCGCTGCACCGGCTATGACAAGATTGTGCGCGCAGTGCTCGATGCAGCAGCGGAGATGCGCGCTGCTGCCGGAAAAGGTGCTGCCAGGAAATCCAGGTCGACCAAACAGCCCGCAGCGGCAAGTGCCTGAGGCAAACGGATTGATAAAACGAACGAATTGATAAAAGGAGTGCGTTCATGAACGACATGATTAGTCCCGATGTGCTTGCGCGCCAGCTGAAAATCGTCGGCACCCGTCCACTGCGCCCCGACGGGGTCGACAAAGTCACCGGACGCGCCCAGTTCGGCGCGGATATGCATCTACCCAACATGCTGGTCGGCAAGGTGCTGCGCAGCCCGCACGCGCATGCGCGCATCAAGTCGATTAACACTTCCAAAGCGCAGGCGCTGAAGGGTGTAAAAGCGGTAATGACGTCCGCCGATCTGTGCGATTTGCCGTCAGAGTTCGTGCCGGCAGGCGAAATGATGGTGAACTTCAAGGACATGACACGTAATGTCATGGCCCGCGAAAAGGTGCTCTATGAAGGTCATGCTGTTGCTGCCGTCGCGGCAACGAGCGAAGCCATTGCCGCGCAGGCGTTGGCATTGATTGAGGTGGACTACGAAGTGTTACCGCACGTCATCGACGTGGAAGAGGCAATGAAGCCCGATGCACCCTTGTTGCACGACGACATGTTCACCATTGGAGTGGAGCCGACGCCGAAGAAGTCGTCCAATATCGCCAAACGCGTCGAGTTCGGCTTTGGTGATCTCGAAGCGGGATTTGCCAAGGCCGACGTCGTCGTCGAACGTGAGTTCACCACCAAACCGGTGCATCAGGGTTACATCGAACCGCACGCCTGTGTTGCAAACGTCTCCGAGGACGGCCAGGCGGAGTTGTGGTGCACGACACAAGGCCAGTTCATCGTACGCGCGTTTTGTTCCAAGCTGTTGGGAATGGAGGTGTCGCAACTGAGAGTGACGGCGTCCGAGATTGGCGGCGGTTTCGGTGGCAAGACCGTGGTGTATCTCGAGCCACTGGCACTGGCTTTGTCGCGAAAAGCCTGTCAGCCGGTCAAAATGGTCATGTCGCGCTCGGAAGTGTTTCAGGCCAGCGGTCCGACTTCGGGCGCCAAGATCTGGGTCAAGGTGGGTGCGACCAAGGACGGCCGTATTACCGCCGGCGATGCCTTGCTGAAATATCAGGCCGGGGCATTTCAGGGATCGCCGGTACAACCAGGCGCCATGTGCGCCTTCGCCCCCTATGAGCTCGAGAATGTGCGCATTGTCGGTTTCGACGTGGTCGTCAATCGCCCGAAGGTCGCGGCCTACCGGGCGCCTGGCGGGCCGATTGCAGAGTTTGCCGTCGAGAGCGTGATCGATGAAGTAGCGATGAAGATCGGCATGGATCCGGTCGAGTTTCGTTTGAAGAATGCGGCCAAGGAAGGCACGCGCGCACCATACGGACCGAAGTTCGGCCCGATCGGATTGGTGCAAACGTTGCAAGCGGCGCAAGCGCATGAGCACTACAAGGTGCCGTTGAAAGCGAATCAGGGCCGAGGCGTTGCCAGTGGTTTCTGGTTCAACATTGGTGGTGAAACCTGTGCCTCTATGAACCTGGGAGAAGACGGCAGCGTGGCTCTGGTCGTCGGTACGCCTGACATTGGCGGCTCGCGGGCGTCTTTGTCGATGATGGCAGCTGAAGAGCTTGGCATTTCGTTGGAACACATCCGTCCGATGATCGGAGATACCAGTTCGCTGGGATTCAATTTTCTCACTGGCGGCAGCCGCGTGACGTTCTCCAGTGGCATGGCAGTGGTGGAAGCGGCGCGTGATGTCATTGCGCAATTGCGCGAACGTGCGGCAAAAATCTGGGAGGTGCCGGTCGAGGAGGTGGAGTGGTCCGAAGGGCAAGCACGCTTTACCGGTTCTGGCGAAGCGAAATCGCTTTCGCTTGCCGAACTCGCTGCAACCGCTGGCAAGACCGGTGGACCGATCATCGGCAACGCGGCGATCAATGCTACCGGTGCAGGGCCGAGTTTGGCGACGCACCTGGTCGATGTCGAAGTCGACCCGGAAACCGGTAAAGTCACTATTTTGCGCTACACGGCGATTCAGGATGCCGGCAAGGCGGTGCACCCGAGTTACGTCGAAGGCCAGATGCAGGGCGGTGCGGTGCAGGGAATCGGTTGGGCGCTCAACGAGGAGTACATCTACGACGACAACGGCCACCTGGAGAATCCGGGGTTTCTCGATTACCGTGTGCCGGTTTGTTCTGACGTACCGATGATCGACACGGTCATCGTCGAAGTGCCCAACCCGAATCATCCGTACGGTGTGCGCGGTGTTGGCGAAACGCCGATCGTGCCGCCGATGGCAGCCATTGCCAATGCCGTGTCACACGCGACCGGTGTGCGCTTCACTGATCTGCCGATGTCGCCGCCGCGCGTGCTGGATGCGATTGAGGCCAAGCAGGCCGCATAGCTCGGGATCCGGTTTGGCGCGGCTCATACTCAGTGGCAACCTGCAGCAGCTGGCCAACGGCGCTTCGGAGGTCGAGATCGAGGCGCAGAATATCAAGCAGTTGCTGCGTGAGCTAAGCAAGCGTTATCCGGCGCTGGCACCGCACCTTGAACAGGACAGTTTTGCTGTCGCGATCGATGGCGAAATTTTCCAGGACGTTTGGTTCGTGCCGATCGGACCTGACAGCGAAGTGCATCTTATTCCGGCGATACGCGGCGGCTGAATGCGAAACCAGTCAGAAAAAGCGCATCGTTTGTCAGGTCAGTTTTATGTGCACAGCCGACCCGCTTTGCGTCGACATACTTTTTTTCGCAACGGCCTCTAAGGCTGCATAAGAAAAAAACGAGGGGACCGCCGGGCAGGGTCTCTGCCCGACGGCCCCCTCGCACGGTTGATCAGGTCAACCGGAGGAGAGAGGTAAGGTTTAGTTGTGCGTGATCGACGTGATGTCGCTGGCGCGATAGTTCTTCTCGGAGTAGCGACCCACCTGGGTGGCTTGCTGCGAGGCAGAAAGATGGGTCACGGCCGACAAGTCAGTGCGG
>JBFKXV010000242.1:0-4839 GCA_041637935.1 Burkholderiales bacterium
CCCGATCCACACGACATGCTGTCCAAGCAGGCTGTCCAGCCTGGCATGGCTGTGATCGAACGCGGCATGGGCGCTACTCGCGGCAAATGCGCCAAGCAGTGCCAGCGCGCAGCTCAGCAGAGACGGACGGCATTTCCGGAAAAGGCTAGTCAAGCCACGAGATAATGGCCCTGATCGAGTTGTTTCGATCAACTGCGTGGTTTTGATTATTTGCGCGTCCATTTTAATTACACATCCAGTTTAATTTCGCATCCATGCGTGAAAGCGTTCCAGCAGACGTAGTGCCCATTCGGGTGCGTGCTCCCGTTTCCAGATGCCTGCGGCAAACTTGTTCGCTTCGGCGAGGGTTGGATAAATGTGAATTGTTCCGAGGATCTTGTTCATACCAAGTCCGTGACGCATTGCCATGATGTATTCGGCAATCAGGTCGCCGGCATGTTCCCCGACGATGGTGGCGCCGAGAATTTTATCTTTGCCCGGCACGGTCAACACTTTTACCATGCCGTGCGCTTCCGAATCGGCGATCGCCCGATCCAGATCGTCAATGCCATACACCGTGACTTCGTGAGGGATATTGCGCTCACGCGCCTCCGTTTCATTGAGTCCGACGCGCGCGACTTCCGGTTCGGTGAAGGTCGCCCACGGGATCACCGAATAGTCGGCGCGAAATTTCTTGAAGCGTCCGAACAGAGCATTGACCGAGGCATACCACGCCTGGTGTGACGCGGTGTGGGTAAACTGGAACGGCCCCGCTACATCGCCGCAGACAAAGATGTTGGGGTAGATGGTTTGCAGAAAGTCGTTGCTCTGGATCGTTCGTGCTTTGGTTGTGCCAATGCCCAGTTCGTCGAGTCCGTAGCCCTCGGTTCTGGCGACACGGCCCACTGCCACCAGCATCGAATCGAAGGGAATTCTTACTTCACCAGCGGGACCATCGCACAACAGGATCTTTTCACCATTCTCAACGATGACCTGCTTGGCCTTGTGGTTGATCAGCACATCGACACCGTCATCACGCAGGCTGCGCATGACCGCCTCGGATACCTCAGGGTCCTCACGAATCAGAATTCGCGGCAGCATTTCGACCTGAGTGACTTTGGAGCCGAGCCGTGCAAAACACTGGGTCAGTTCACTGCCGATCGGGCCGCCGCCAAGCACCACCATGCGGGGAGGCAGTTCGCGCAAGTTCCAAATGGTGTCCGAAGTGACATAGCCCGCGTCTTCGATCCCCGCGATCGGCGGTACGAACGGCCGCGCGCCGGCAGCAATGACGATCGACCGGGTGGTCAACCGTTGCACGCCATGCGGCGTCGTAACCTCGACCTCCCACGGCGAAACGATCTTCGCCTCACCCTGGATGCATTCGACGCCGAGTGACGTGAATCGCTCAACCGAATCATGTGGCTCGATGGCAGCGATTACTTTTTGCACGCGCTCCATGACGTCGGCGAATTCGAACGAAGCGTTCGCCTCGCGTATGCCGAACTCCGCAGATCGATTGACGTGGGACAGAAACTTGGCGGAGCGGATCAGTGCCTTGGAAGGAACGCAGCCGGTATTCAGACAATCACCGCCCATCTTGTCACGTTCGACTAACGTCACCTTCGCCTTGACCGCGGCACCGATCAAGGCGGCGACCAGCCCCGCGGAGCCGGCACCAATGACGACAATATTGCGATCGAATCGACGTGGTTTCTTCCAACGTGCGTATACGCGCTTTGCCTTCACGCCGTCCACGACTTTGCGCGCGATCAGCGGAAACACGCCAAGCAGCGTGAATGAAGCGATCAGTCCCGGTGAAAGAATGCCGTCGAGTGACTCGATGCGGGCCAGTTGCGTGCCGGCGTTGACGTAGACAATGGTGCCGGCCAGCATGCCAAGCTGACTGACCCAATAGAAGGTTCGCGTTGCCAGCGGCGTCAGCCCCATCACTAGGTTGATGACAAAGAACGGAAACACCGGCACCAGGCGCAGCGTGAACAGATAGAAAGCGCCATCCTTCTCGATTCCGGCATTGACCGCTTTGAGTTTATCGCCGAATCGTGTCTGCACCATGTCCCGCAACAGATAACGCGACACCAAAAAGGCGAGGGTGGCGCCGATGGACGAAGCGAATGAAACGATGACGGTCCCCCACAACAATCCGAAGATTGCGCCGCCGGCCAGTGTCATCACCGCCGCGCCCGGCAGCGAAAAAGCGGTAACCAGCACGTAGATCGCGAAATACACGCTCGCCGTGAGCAGTGGATGCGCCTCGAAGTACGCGTCGATGGTGTCTTGCTGTGCCTTGAGATACTGCAGGTCGAGATAATCGAACAGGGCAACGTCTTGACTCCTGCCGATTAGAATCAGCGCGACGATTGCCACGATGATGACCGCGACAACAATCAGTTTGTTTCTCTTCTTTCCCGGCTGCCCGGCGTCCGAGGCACCTGGTTCGGTTTTGCTGCTCACTTGGTTGTCCGCTTTCCCTCGTTTGGTTTGTTGTCGTACGTTGTTCTATTCAGGGCTTGTTCGCGCAAACCGCCTGCTGTGTTTATAGGCAGAGGGCATAAACCGCCGGTGATACCGGTGCTGTCAGGGCAGCCATGACCGCGGCTGCTGGATGATCGTCAGTTCGCGCCGAGCGCGCCACCGCAACTCGATCCCTGGCCGGCCGTGCAACCGAAACAGTGATCACGAACAACGATCGGATTTCCGTCCAGATTCTTGCCGATTAGCTCATCGAGTTTGATCTTGCGTTTGTTGTCGTGCACCAGGTCGAGGCCGAGCATCTGATTGAAGTCGCAATCGTAGACATAGCCCTGCCAGTCGACGGAGATCAGTGATCGGCACATCACCGAGCGCAGGTTCTCTTCGCGGTACGAGGCGCGCAGCGTGCGCATGTACTCATTGAACTGCCCCTTGGAGATCAGCGTGCTGCCGAAGCGCTGTATCGGCATGTTGGTCAGCGTGAACAGCTGGTTGAAACTGACGCCATATTCGGACCGCAAATGCTGCTTGTACTGTTGTTGCAGTTCGGCCTGCGGTGGCGGCAGTGATGATCCTTGCGGGTTGTATACCAGATTCAGTGTCAGGCCGGTGTCATCGCGGCCGTAACCGAGCTGGTTGAGTTTCCGTAATGCATCGATACTTTTGCTGAATACGCCATCGCCACGTTGACCGTCGACGTTTTCTTCTAGATAGCAGGGCAGGGATGCAACGATCTCGACCTGATTCGCAGCGAGGAACTCTGCCAGGTCTTCCTGGCCGGGCTCTTGAAGAACGGTCAAATTGCAGCGATCCATGACCGTGACGCCGAGCTGGCGTGCCTCGATAACCAGATCGCGAAAGTGCGGGTTGAGCTCGGGTGCGCCGCCGGTCAAGTCAATGGTGCTGATTTCGGAAGCGTCGAGAAAGCGAACTACTGTCTGCACCGTATCGCGGTCCATCATCTCGGTACGCGTTGGACCGGCATTGACGTGACAATGCAAGCAGGCCTGATTGCATTTGTAGCCGAGGTTGACTTGCAGTGTTTCCAGCCGCCCGCGGTCGATAGCGGGAAAGCGGAACTGATTCAACTTCGGTAACGTGGCGTGCATGTGTCAACAACTCCCTTCTGATGGTGAGTCCGAGGATTTTGGCGAGGGCGTCAGGCCCAATTGAAGCTGGCAATGTTACGCGCGAGCCGCTATTGCGGATTCGCCAAGACTACGTTCGCAACATCCGCAATTGCAATTGCGATTGAGTCGCATTTTATACGGCTTTTGGTTGGCAAGCTGACACACGGCCACGATGACGGTGAATGAATTCCGAGCTCGAACTCGCTCATAACCCTGTATTTAAAGGGGTTATGGTTCGATGCTGGATATAACTTGCGCTGCCGATTGATCGCATCTGAATATCGGATTGACGAGTAACCCGTTTGCAGTGAATCTTACTCAGTGAACAGCAACAACGAAGTGATTAGCAACGACGCAATGATTAGCGCTGATGCGATGATCAGCAACGACGCAGCGCATCGCGCCGGACTTCCGTGGCGAGCAGCGGTAATGATATTGCTGCTTGCCACAGCCGGCTGCGCGACGCAACAGCAGCCGCTGCGGCAAAATCTGGCATCGGACGATGCGCAAATTCGTGACTGTGCTCGCTCCTTCGAGGAACTCGACGCGGTGGTTGCGCGTGCTGGCGTGACCGATATCGCGGCGCGGCGCGTTTCGGGCTTTCCATATTTGCGCGTCGATCGATTCACCGCGGCTTTCGGCGACAGTGCCATCAGCGACGCGCCCGTGCGTGCGGCATGGATCGACCGCATGCGTGATCTCGACGCCGCGGGGCGCCGCGTCGAGATCGCAAATTTGCCGGCCCCCGAAGTAGACGGACTCGGCGCTGGCGGCCGCGAGCAACTTCTTTCGCGCACACAGCAGTGCGCGGCACTCATGCTATCAGCCGATTTGCGAAGCGAGACAGCTGTTGAATTGCTGGCGCAGCGAGCCGTCGTCAAAGACGATTACAGCGTAACGAAACGTATCTTCGGTCTGTACGCGATCACGCGGCTGCCGTTCTATGGCGGCGTCACCAACTGGCAGGAAGAGGCGGCACAAACGATGTTGGCGGCGCGGCGCGGCGAGCCGCCACGGCATCCAGTCGTGCGTTATGTCCCTCCGGGTGTACCGGCTTACAGCCGCGAGCAAGTGGCCGATTTGCTTGCCCGGGCCGCCAGCAACCCGATGGGATTGCCCGAACTGTCAGAGCAGCAACATGAGCGGCTGTTCGCGACCTATGCGCCGGTGCTGGAAATCGAGACCAGCGGCGACTTTGACCGTATCGGCAGGCTGTTCTGGTCTGATTCGGAGGCGC
>JBFKXV010000243.1:0-4808 GCA_041637935.1 Burkholderiales bacterium
CATCAGATTGGCTCCGGCCACTGCGATCAGCGCGATGGCGAGCAACACGCCGGGAATCGCCATGATGCCGTCCATGATTCTCATCACGACGGCATCAATCCAGCGCACGTAACCGGCAATGAGGCCGATAACGAGACCAATACCTACGCTTACGATAGCGACTGCAACACCCACCACCATCGACACGCGAGCGCCGTAGATGGTGCGTGCGAATACCTCGCGGCCGAGGAAATCCGTGCCGAACCAGTACGCTTCGCCCGGCGGTTTCAGCCGGTTGACCGGCGTGAGTTTCATCGGGTCATTGGCAATCCACGGCGCAAGAATCGCGATCATGGCCATCAGCAACAACACCGCTGCACCGGCGACAACTGTCGGATGGCGACGCGCGTAGTCTTTCGCGCGCGCAACAGAATCGGGCGGTCGGGCATAAGCGGTTACATCGATGCTGCTGACAGTCATGGCAGTTCAGTACCGAATCCGCGGGTCGAGCAATGTGTACGTCAAGTCAATAAGCAAGTTCACAAACACGTACACGCCGGAGAAGACGAGGATTACGCCCTGGATGACCGGGTAATCGCGGCGCAGAACGGCGTCAATCGTCAGGCGTCCCAGTCCGGGAATGTTGAAGACACTTTCAGTGACGACGACACCGCCGATCAACAGCGCCAAGCCGATACCAATGATGGTCACGATAGGGACAGCGGCATTTCGCAGGGCGTGGCGCAGCAGCAGGCGGGTGTTATCGAGGCCTTTGGACTTGGCGGTCCGAATGTAGTCTTCGGCGAGCACCTCGAGCACGCTAGCGCGGGTGATGCGCGCGATCAAGGCGGTGTAGACCAGGCCAAGCGCGACCGTCGGCAGAGCGATCGACGACAGGAACGGCCAGAAACCCTCAGCGATCGACTTGTAGCCCTGCACCGGAAACCAGCCGAGTTTGAGCGCGAACACGTACATGAGGACATAACCAATCACGAAAACGGGTACCGAAAACCCCAGAACGGCGAAGGCCATGACCGAGCGATCAATCCAGGTGCCTGCTTTCCAGGCCGCAACGATGCCGAGGGGGACAGCGACAAGAATTGCGAAAATGATGGTCGAAACCGACAGCGCGATGGTTGGTTCGAGGCGCTGGGCGATGAGTTTGGTCACCGGCAAGTTGGAAAAGATCGACGTTCCGAGGTCGCCTTGCAGTACGGCGCCGGCCCAGGTGAAGAATTGCACGTGAATTGGCCGGTCGAGGCCCAGTTTCTCTCGAATGCGTTCGACGTCCGCGGGGCTTGCATAGTCGCCGGCAATGACGGCCGCCGGATCACCTGGCGTTAAATGAAGCAGCAAGAAAACGACAATGCCGACCACGGCGATGACGGGAATGGTCGCCAAGAGGCGTCTCAGTATGTAGCCGTACATAAGGTCAGGCCGATTTCGAGGTGGGCGTTCTTGTTGGACATTGCATGTAAGACCGGCGCCCTGATGTTGTCAACTACGTTACCGAAAACAAGCCGCCCTTGACCGTTGGCCTAAAGTGCAAGGCATCAGCCAGACTATCTCTTTTCGATATTCCAGAAGAACGGCACCGGGGAGATCAGCACGCCTGACAGGTTTGACCGCCAAGCCATCGGTTGGAACCATTGCCCATAGTTCACGTACGGCACGACTTCAAACAAGCGAGCCTGCAAGGCTTCAATGATCTTTGCCTTGCGCTCGGCGGTTTGCGCGCGGGCATATTCATCACGCAGTTGTTCCGTCTTTGCATCGGTCGGCCAACCAAACCATCCTCTCTCGATGCCGCCGCCGGAAACGCCAATGTTGGCAATAGGTGACTGTGCCTCGGCACCGGTACTCCATGTGTGAAACAGGTTCCAGCCGCCGTCGGCAGGCGGTTTCTTCTCAGCGCGGCGCGAGGTGAGCGTGGACCAATCCATTGCTTGCACGTCGACTTTCATGCCGAGGTCACGCAACATCTGCGCGGTGACCAGCGAGGCATAGCTGAGCAGCGGAATATCGTTCGGCTGCATCAGTACAATTTTCTCGCCTCGGTAGCCCGATTCCCTGAGCATTTGCTTCGCCTTCTTTCTGTCAACGGCACGCAACGCTTCGGTGCCGATCATCGTCTCGTTTGGCGAGCCGCAGACGAAGTAGGCCGGGCAGACCTTGTACAGCGCAGGATCGCCGACGATCGCCTGCATGTATTCTTCCTGATTGACAGCCCACAGCAGCGCCTGGCGCGCCTTGGGGTGGTTGAACGGCGGATGCAAGTGGTTCGGCCGCAGCCAACCCTGGGTGCCGAGCGGATCGATGATTTCAGTTTTCACATTCGGGTTGCCGCGCAGCAGCGGCACCATGTCAACTGCCGGGTTTTCCCAGAAGTCGACTTCGCCGTTGACGAGGGCATTCATGGTTGTTGCGGGATCGGGAATGTAGATCCATTCGACGCGGTCCACTTTTACAACTTTGCCGCCGGCTGCGCCAGACGCCGGCTCGGAGCGCGGCACGTAGTCAACATTTTTTACGTAGACGATTTTCGATCCCGGTACCCATTCTTCTTTGACGAACCTGAACGGCCCGGAGCCGATGATCTCGGGCACTTGCTCGAACGCGTCAACATCGGCCAGGCGTTTGGGCATCATGAACGGTACGTTCGAACTGATCTTGCCGAGTGATTCCAGCACCAGTCCGTAGGGCTCCTTAAGAGTGAGCGCGAAAGTCTTGTCGTTAACGGCGCGCATCGACTTGGTAAAGTCCATGAGCTTCTGGCCCATCCCGTCACGCTTGCCCCAGCGGCGGATTGACGCAATGCAATCTTCAGATTTGACGGGCTTGCCGTCGTGCCACTTGAGCCCGGGGCGTAACGTAAAGGTGTAAACCAATCCGTCTTTGCTCACCTTCCAGGTGTCGACCATCTGCGGCTGGACTTTGAGCTTTTCGTCCATGGCGAACAGCGTGTCATACACCATGTAGGCGTGGTTTCGCGTGATATACGCGGTGGTCCAGATTGGGTCAAGGTTTCTGAGATCGGCATGAGGGACCACGCGCAAGACCTTCTCCGCGGCCGCGGAGGTGGAGATTGCGATCATCGCCACAGCGACAATCGACAGCACGCGCCGCAGTAGTTTGTTATTCAACATCGGGATGCTCTCCGCCCGGTCGATACGATGGCTCAGTATAGCGTCGTTCCAGGCAATTCCTTTTCGAGGCGATTTCGTTTCAGGGAATTTCGTTGCAAGCGGTAGTTGTTCATGGAAGGAGCCTATGCTTGAACATTCGCTGCCATGCAAACAAGCGGTTTCAGTGCAAGCGTGTAGGTCGCAGCAAACGATCGTGTCAGTCGGATCGTATTGCGCCGTTCGTATAAGGCGCCTGTTGAGTGAAAGCACTACTCACCGCCGTAGGCGACGTGACCAGACCTGCGACTGTCGGCGACGGCTGCGAAACCCTCCGCTGGGCTCCAGCGAACGGCCTGCACACCGCCGAAGTACATGCTCAAGCGATCGAACTCGCGCAGGTCGAAGCCATTACCCGGCTCGATTGGCAAACCGCGCTCATATGAAATCGCCGGCTCATCCGCGGTGACTTCAACGTGCAGCCGGGGATGCTCTATGGCTGCGTTGAGCGATTTGCCGAAGTGAATGTGTTGCCAGAGGGACTGGGCAAGTGCCGTGGTGATGCGAGAAGCGCCGGGGGAGCCGATCGCAATCAAGGCGCCGTCCTTGTTGCGTGCGACGGTGGGCGCCATGTTGGACAACAGCCGCGTCCCGGGCGCGATGCCGCTGAGTCCTTTCGGGTGCAGGTCGACTTCGCCCAGCGAGTTGTTGAGCCAGATTCCGGTTCCCGGGACCATTGCTCCCGAGCCGTACCCGGCCGAGGCTGTCAGCGAGCACGCCAGACCGCTGCTGTCGACAGCGGAGACGTGAATGGTCGAGGGGGCCGATAGCAGTTTCGATGGTTCGCCAAGTTTGGCGAGTTGCAGGAGGCGTTCAACTTCGTCCGCCAACGCATCGCCGGCGGCATCGAGGTTGCGTGCACGATAGTTCAACACGCTGTTTTCGGCTTGCACCAGCCAGTGAATCGCATCGGCGTTGAGTTCGGGCTCGGGGCATCTCCTCAAGAGGAGGAGCATCGCTGCCAGACACGGGCCACCGATTGAAGGCGGTGGGCACGTTGCGATGCACCAGTCGTCCAGTTGCAAATTGATCGACTGATGCACGGAGGCACGATAGGCAGCCAGATCGGGTTGGTTGAGCAGGCCGCCATGAGCCTGGATGCCGGCGGCGATACGTTGACCAAGCTCTCCAGTGTAGAAGGCCTCGACTCCGTCGGCAGCGATTTGCTTCAGACTGTCGGCGAGGTGAGGAATGACCACGGTGTCGCCTTCTGCGAGTGGGCTGCCGTCATTGTGGTGCAACAGGCGATAGCTGTCTGGCAACCAGCTGTAGATTGCTTCGTGCGTATAACTCAGATACTCGGCTGCGCCACCGCGCAAGGGGAAACCCTGTTCAGCCCAGTCGATGGCAGGTTGCGGCACGCGTGACCATGGCAGGCTGCCGAATTGTTCCGAAGCGGTGCCCATTGCCGCAAAGGCGCCAGGCGTGGCAACCGAACCGAAGCCGACACGTTGGCGCGCCTCACCACCATACTCGAAGACGACCTCCCAGGAGGCGTCGCCGAATCGATCGGCGCCCTGGCACCGGCCCGGCATCTCCGGGCATCCGTCGATGACAACCGGATCGCCATTCGTTGGCCAGATTGCGATGAGCGCTCCGCCAGCCGGGCTGACGATCCCGATGTCGGTACACATTGAGACCAGTGCG
>JBFKXV010000244.1:0-4765 GCA_041637935.1 Burkholderiales bacterium
GCGCTGCCGATCATGACTGTCGGCATGATGGCGAGCCCGTCGAGGCCATCCGTCAGGTTAACGGCGTTGCTCGTTCCGACAATCACGAAATAGGTCAGCACCACGAAGCCAAACAACCCAAGCGGATACGCGACCTGCTTGAAGAAAGGAACAATCAGTTCAGTTTCAGCAGGTAGCTCGGCGCTCCACGCAAGGTAAACCGCCGCTGCCACTCCAATGACTGATTGCCAGAAGAATTTTGCGCTGGCTGACAAACCCTTTGGATTGCGGTGCACGACTTTGCGGTAGTCGTCGATCCAGCCGATCGCACCGAAGCCAATGGTTACCGCAAGTACAACCCATACGAAACGATTGGTCAGATCCGCCCATAACAGGGTCGTGACTGCGACCGAGACCAGCACCAGTGCGCCGCCCATTGTCGGCGTGCCGGCTTTTGAAAGATGCGTCTCGGGACCATCGTCGCGTACCGACTGACCAATCTTGTACACGGTCAGTTTGCGAATCATTGTCGGACCGACAATGAACGAAATGACCAATGCGGTCAGGGTTGCCAGCACCGCGCGCAGCGTAATGTAGTTGAACACGTTGAAGGCGCGTACTTCTTCCGAGAGCCACTGGGTCAGAAATAGCAGCATCACGGCTCCCCGTTATCGCGTGCCGGCACAACCTCACCGATGAGTGCATTGACAACGCGCTCCATGCGCATGAAACGCGACCCCTTCACCAATACCGTAGTTGAACCGTCAAGAACTGATCGCAGCGTTTGCAGCAAATCCGCTACTTCGCTGAAATGTGAACCACCCTCGCCAAAGGCGCGCACCGCTTCGGCGGACAGCTTGCCCAGGCCGAACAATCGATCGACACCGGCGCGACGGGCAAACCCGCCCAGTTCCGCGTGCAAACTCGCTGCGGTATCACCAAGCTCTCCCATATCGCCCAGTACCAGGATTTTCTGTCCTTCGCTTGCGCCGAGCACCGACAGCGCTGCCTGGGTCGACTCCGGATTGGCGTTGTAGCTGTCGTCAATGATGACATCGCCGCTGTGCAGCGGCCGATAGACCAGACGGCCGGCGATACTTGTATGCAAGTGCAGGCCTGCAGCTATCTTCTCCGGCGCAACTCCCAGCACAAAGGCAGCGGTGGCAGCTGCCAGCGCGTTTTTGACGTTATGCAGGCCGGGCACCTGCAGCGTCACCGGGAATTCGCCATCCGGTGTGCGCAAAGTGATCAGGCTCCCTGCGCCGGATAATTCATAGCGCGCCGAGACAAGCGCATGACGGGTCAGACCGAAATCGACAATACGCCTGTCACCCGCGACTGAATGCCAGTAGTCAGCAAACGCGTCATCGGCATTGATGATGGCCACACCAGATGAATCGAGTCCGAGAAAAATCTCGCCCTTCGCCCGGGCGATCGCCTCGACCGAGCCTACCTCACCGATGTGCGCCGTTCCTGCGTTATTGATCAACGCGACGCCGGGGCGTGCGAGGCGCGCCAAATAGGCGATCTCGCCGAGATGGTTCATACCCATTTCGATCACCGCAAAGCGGTGGCGCGGCTCGAGCTCCAACAACATGGTTGGCACACCAATGTCGTTGTTGAGGTTTCCCCGAGTGGCCAATACGGCATCCTCTCCGGCGTACTCGCGCAGAATTGCCGCCAGCATTTCCTTGACCGTCGTCTTGCCGTTGCTACCGGTAACTGCGACCAGCGGTATGGTGAACAGCGAACGCCACCATGCGGCCAGCCGTCCGTAGCCGAGCCGAACATCGTCAACAATGATTGCCGGCAGGTCGAGACGAACGCCAACCTTGGCGTCACTGATCATGGCAGCAACCGCGCCTTTATCCTGTGCCTGGTCGACGTAATCATGACCATCGAAACGAGGGCCCTTGATGGCAACGAACAGATCTCCCGGACGAACATCGCGGCTATCGGTTGTGACGCGCATGATTTGCACGTCGTCACCGCGCAATTGCGCTTGCACTGCGCGCGCTGCTGCCGATAACTTAAACACGCGCGCCGCCTTTTTTAGACCTTCTGGCGCGCCGGCGGCCGCCGGGTTTCGATATGGAACCACCTGCGGGCACGTGCGCCTTGCGCATTGCAGCCCGTGCAACGGCGGCATCGCTGAACGGTAAGCGCTCACCGCGGATTTCCTGATAGCTTTCGTGGCCTTTGCCGGCAATCAGAACAATATCGTCGGCGCCGGCGGCGACGATTGCCTGGTGAATCGCCGCTGCGCGGTCCGGCTCAATGTGGTAACCGGGGTGCGCGCCGGCGACGATGTCATTAATGATCGAGCGTGGATCCTCCGAACGCGGATTGTCACTGGTGACGATACTCTGATCGGCCAGTCTGGTCGCCACCTCGCCCATTAACGGTCGTTTACCCGGATCGCGATCGCCGCCGGCACCAAAGACGCAGTGCAAGCGCGCGCCCGGGCTGAGCAGATCGCGCAACGTCTCGAGCGCCTTTTGCAGGGCATCGGGCGTATGAGAGTAATCGACGACGACCAGCGGAAAGCCGTCCTGGCGGATGATTTGCATGCGTCCCGGCAATGGCTCGAGTTCGGCCACCGCCGCCACCGCGTCGTCGAGCGCAACATCGGAACACACCAGCACGCCCAGTACACCTAATATATTGTGCGCGTTGAATGCGCCGAGCACGCCGCTGCGTACTTTGGCCGCGCCCCACGGCGTGGTGATTTCGAGCTTCAGGCCCCTGGTCGACAGATCAAGTTTATGACCTGCAATCTCGCCTTTTCCGAAACCATAGCCGATGACATTGACATGGCGTCGATCAATGCGCGAAGCGAGCTCGGCACCGAATGCATCATCGAGGTTGACGACGGCGTGTTTCAAAGACGGCCAGGCGAACAAGCGCGCCTTGGCCTCGCCGTAGGCAGACATATCGCCGTGATAATCGAGATGATCACGAGACAGATTGGTGAACATCGCAACGTCGAAGGCAACCCCGTTGACGCGCCCCTGGTCGATACCGTGCGACGAAACTTCCATTGCAACCGCCATCGCACCCCTGGCGCGAACTTGTCCGAGAAAGGCATGCAGCGAAACCGGGTCGGGAGTCGTGTTGAGCGGGGTGTGCTCGTTAGCGCAATCACCGATCAGCCCGCTGCCGAGCGTTCCGATCACGGCGCATTGCTTGTTCAGTCGCGTCAACGACTGCGCAATCCACTGCGAACACGAAGTCTTTCCATTGGTACCGGTAATGCCGGCAACCCACAGGTCACGTGAGGGATTCTTGAAACAACGTTCCGCAATCAGTCCCACGCAGTGACGCAACCCGCTCACCGGCACGTTCGGCACGTTCCAGTCCGGGTTCCATTCGAATTCCGATGCCTCCCAAACCACCAGGATGGCGCCGGCAGCGAGTGCCTGGACAATAAAATTCCTGCCGTCGGCAAGGTCTCCGGGATAAGCGAGAAACAAGTCGCCCGGTTTGACCTTGCGGCTGTCGATGGCGACACCGCTATAGCGCACTCCAAGCGCATCGATCGCAGCCTGCACTTGCAGCGCTCGTTCAAAGACCGGGTCACGCTCGAGAAGCCGGTGCCTGGATTTGCCTGTGCTTGCGCCGGAAAGACTCACACTTCCTCCCGCGGCAACGCAACGTCAAGTGGCCGCCGGATATCCTCGATGTTGTCGGGCGGCACTCCGAGGACGCGCAATGCGCCCGCGGTGACTTCGCGAAAAACCGGTGCCGCAACTTCGCCGCCGAAGTGCTTTTCGCCTCCGGGTTCGTCGATCATCACCGCAACAACCAGTCGTGGACGCGATGTCGGTGCAAGGCCAACAAAAGAAGAAATGTATCGATCCGGTGCGTACACGCCGTCGACCAGTTTGTGAACCGTGCCGGTCTTGCCGGCCACGCGGTAACCGGTAACTCGCGCCTGCACCGCAGTACCACCGGGTTCGGTGACACTTTCGAGCATGGTCCGCACCAGCCGCGCGGTGCGGGCAGAAATAACCCGTTGGCCGGGCACGCCTGCGTCACGCCGCACGAAAGTCAGCGGCGCCAGAATGCCGTCGGTGGCGAACACGGTATAGGCCCGCGCCAACTGCAGCAAGCTCACCGAAATTCCGTGCCCGTACGACACGGTCGCCTGCTCGATTGGCTTCCAGCGATCAAAGTCGCGCAATCGCCCGGAAGCTTCACCCGGAAATCCCGATCGTGGGGTGGCGCCGAATCCCGCGGTCCTCAGCACTTGCCAGAGGTCCTGTGGCTCCATCGACAAGGCAATTTTTGCCGATCCGACATTGGATGACTTTTGAATGACCTGCGACACAGTGAGCAGGTTGTTGTCGCTGTGTACGTCGCGAATAGTGCGGTTGCCAATGCGCAGGCGACCCGATTCGACATCGATCAATGTGCCCGGCCCGAGCAAGCCGGCATCCAAAGCGGCAGCGGCTGTAAACGGTTTGAGCGTCGAGCCCGGTTCAAACAGATCGACCACTGCACGATTTCGAGTGCGCCAGGTATCGAAAGTTTCGCGATTGTTTGGGTTGTAGCTCGGCCAATTTGCCATCGCCAGCACTTCGCCACTGTGTACGTCGAGCACAACGATACTGGCAGCCTTCGCCTGGTGCTCAACCGCGGCATTTCTGATTTCGCGGTAGGCAAGGTACTGCACATTGCGATCGATTGAGAGCGCCAACGGGCGACCGTCTCGCGGTGCGCTCATGCGTTCTACATCTTCCACGATGCGGCCGAGCCGGTCTTTGATGACACGGCGGCTACCCGC
>JBFKXV010000245.1:0-4762 GCA_041637935.1 Burkholderiales bacterium
GTTTCCGGAGGCGAGCTCAATCGCGTGCTGGCGGCGGGTGGCGACCCGCGCAAAATCGTCTTCTCCGGTGTCGGCAAGAGCGAAACTGAGCTGCGCGAAGCGCTCGCCGCGGACATTTTTTGTTTCAACGTCGAATCCGAATCGGAAATGCAACGCCTGGCCCGCATAGCGCATGATGCGAGTCGTGTCGCACCGGTCAGTGTGCGTGTCAATCCCGACGTCGACGCACGCACCCATCCATACATTTCAACCGGGCTACGCCGCAACAAGTTCGGGGTTGGCGTTGAAGATGCGCTGCGGCTATACGAATATGCCCACGCAACACCCAGTCTGCGTGTCACCGGTATCGACTGCCACATCGGGTCCCAGCTCACCGAGCTGGCGCCGATGGAGGATGCAGCACGCAAAGTCGTTGATTTGGTCGATCAACTGGGTGCCACTGGAATTGATATCGCGCACATCGATTTCGGGGGCGGACTGGGAATTCGCTACGTCGACGAAACGCCGCCGCCGCAAACGCAGCTGGTGATGATGCTGCTGAGCTGCGTCGGCCCCCGGCAGGTCGAAATCATGATTGAGCCGGGCCGTTCCCTGGCAGGCAATGCCGGCGTGTTGCTAACCCGGGTTGAATACCTCAAGCACGGACAGGAAAAGAACTTTGCGGTAATCGACGCCGCAATGAACGATTTGATGCGCCCCGCACTGTACGGCGCACATCATGAAATACGTCAACTACGCGTTACCGACAAATCCGCCAGCGTTTACGACGTGGTGGGGCCAGTGTGTGAAACCGGTGATTTCATCGGCAAGGACCGTCGACTCGCGATAAACGAGGGCGATTTGCTGGCGGTGATGTCTGCCGGAGCCTACGCCATGAGCATGAGTTCAAATTACAACACGCGCCCACGTGCACCGGAAATCATGGTTGACGGAAGCACCGTACATCTTGTTCGTGAACGTGAGCGCGTCGAAGATCTCTACGCCAACGAATCACGGTTTCCATGACAATGATGCCGGAGGAACTTACGAATTGGCGCTTGGGTCTCATTTTCAGGCACAAAATCCGCTACACTGTCTGAGTAGCAACGTAATTCTTTTTATGATTCAACGGGCCGACCAAACCACGGGACTTGACTGATGATCGTTTTCGACCTTGCTTGTGACCGGGAGCACCGCTTCGAAGGATGGTTTTCTTCGGCGGACGACTTCGATGCGCAGGTCAATGCGGAACAGATTTCCTGCCCCGTGTGCGGATCCGTCAGTATCTCGCGCCAACTTTCGGCTCCTTACGTCAACACCAGCGGTTCCGAACAGACGCAAGTGGAGCCGGCAGCCGAAACTGCGGTTGCGGGTGTCGATATCGAACGATTGAATCGCAAGTTTATCGAGTTCGTTCTAAAGAACAGCGAAGACGTCGGCAAGAAATTTCCCGCTGAAGCCCGTGCCATTCATTACGAGGAAAAGCCGCGCCGCTCGATCCGGGGCGAGGCCTCGCGAGACGACATTGACGCGCTACGTGAGGAAGGCATCGAAGTGTACGCGGTTCCCGGGTTGCCCACGCCTCCCGATCAGGTGCACTGAACAAGCCTGATGCAGTCCGCCTGACTGGCCGTGACCCGCAGCGCGCCGTTTCTCGTTCTTGGAATCGGCGTCGCGATTGTTTCCACCGCATCAATCCTGATTCGCTACGCACAGGCTGACGGAGCATCGTCGGCCATGATTGCGGCCGGCCGGCTAACGATCGCCGCTCTGATCATGACACCCGTTGCGCTATCGCGTGCCGGACCGGAACTGCTACGCATCCGGCGAAACGACCTGTTCCTTTGCGCAGCGTCAGGTCTGTTGCTTGCGGCCCACTTCTGGACCTGGATCGCTTCGCTCGAATTTACCTCGGTGGCGAACAGCACGGTTCTGGTCACCACCAATCCGGTATGGGTCGCGCTTCTTTCCGTCTGGCTGCTGCACGAGAAACCCGCAAAGACGCAACTGGCGGGTGTCGCGCTGACACTGGTCGGCACGCTGTTGATCTTTGTCGCTGAAACCTCCCACACTGGTCCGGCTACTGCGCCCCTGCTTGGTAATTCCCTGGCCCTGATGGGCGCCCTTGCGGCTTCCGGTTACCTGCTGATCGGCCGCGGTTTGCGCAGCAACCTGTCGCTGCTGTCTTATGTCTGGCTGACCTACTCTTTTGCGGCCCTGGCACTGATCGTCGCTGCGGTGGCAGGCGGCGATACAATCGGGGACGTTTCTTTCAATGCATGGTTGCTGATTGCAGCTCTGGCGATCGGGCCGCAACTGCTTGGACACACCGCCTGGAACTGGGCGTTACGCCGCCTCTCTGCGACATTCGTTGCGGTGTCCATTCTAGGCGAACCGATTGGCTCGGCACTGCTCGCCTGGTGGCTGCTCGACGAAGGTTTTGTTGCTCTTCAGTTGGCCGGCTTTGTCGTACTGCTGTGGGGCATACTCGTTGCGGCAAAGGCCGAGCACAATAAAACGAATCAAGCGCTCACCGCGGAGGACGCAGCACAAGATAATGACCACGAAACCGTTCACCCCGACGCACGATACAGCGATAACAAAAACGCTCACCGCGGAGAACGCTGAGGAAAGACAAATACCTTAGCGGTCAGATATTGGCAACGCACCAAACCGCTGGCAAACCAACCCTTCCTTGATAACACTGGTGCAACGCGGTGAACATGCAAGGCAAAGCTATTCACTACAGCCAGCTTCGCTTACCGCGCTCTTTCTGCCTCCGGGTAGACCAATCGAAGAGTAACGCCCTCGCGAGAAAACATTGAAGATCCCGATCCCATATTGAGTACCTTGTTTTTCGCTGCGTTCTTTGCGTTCTCAGCGGTAAGAGGTTTTTTCTGCCTGAAAGCGATCCACAAACGATCTAGGGATAAGGCGTATAAGGCTTGTTGACATCTTCCGCCAGACCGCGATGAGTCACGCCGCCGGCGTGCACTTGCAAGCCCATCGCCAGGCCCGGATCATCGTCAAGCGCCGCCATGCCCTTATCAGCCAGCGCCAACATGTAGGGATAAGTCGAATGCGACAGGGCCAGTGTTGCGGTGCGCGCGACAGCCGAGGGCATATTGGCGACGCAATAGTGCACCACGCCTTCCTCGACGTAGATTGGATCCGAGTGCGAAGTTGGACGCGACGTCTCGGCGATGCCGCCCTGGTCGATAGCGACGTCAACCAGCACCGATCCAGGCCGCATCCGACGCAACAGATCGCGAGAGATGAGCTTCGGAGCGAGCTTTCCGGGAATCAATACGCCGCTGACGACGACATCGGCAGCGGCAACATGTTCGGCAAGTGACAGCGGCTCCGAGAAGCAGGTTTTGATGCGCCCGCGGTAGATCTCATCGAGCTGTGCCAGTCGCTCGGGATTAATATCGAGCACCATGACATCAGCACCCAGGCCGACCGCCATTTGTGCCGCGTTGGAACCTACTTCTCCGGGGCCAATCACGACCACTTTCGCCGGCGGCACGCCAGCCACACCGCTTAACAGCACACCGCTTCCACCGTTCGCCATCTGCAGCGACCAGGCAGCGAACTGGATTGACAGCCGGCCGGCAATTCTCGACATCGGCGCGAGCAATGGCAAATGCCCATTGCGATCGACCGTTTCATAGGCGATGCCCGAGGCACCGGATTTGAGAATTGCCTCGAGCAAGGGCGGATCCGGAGCCAAATGCAAATAGGCAAACAGGATCTGGTTGCGGTGGACAAGGTCATATTCGCTCGGCTGCAACTCCTTGACCTTGACGACCATGCCGGCATCGAACGCTTCCTCGGCGCTGCCGACTATGGTTGCGCCTGCGCTGATATAGGCGTCGTCGGCGAAACCAGCTTTGGCCCCGGCGCCAGCCTGTACCACAACTTCATGCCCGCGCTCGACCAACGCCTGGACGCCGGCGGGAATCACGCCAACGCGGTATTCGTGGTCTTTGACTTCCTTCGGTACTCCGACTTTCATGCAACACCGACTTTCATTGAATCCTGGCCCTCATGCAACACCGATTATTATGGAAGACCAACTATGATCAAAAGCGTCCCGCATCACAAAGCCTGTACTGACGACATAGCAAAGTCGCTGCCGACTTTAGCGCTTGTAACCGTCTACAGCAAGACGCAAGCCAGCTCTACTCGCGCTGCGCCGCGGACATCGCGGGCAAGGCGCGCTTGCGCCACATGACAACGAGTCGCGTACCGAGCAGAACCGTCAATATCGTGGCAAACAACGCCGGTTCACGGATGTCTTTCTTCACCAGCCACCAGAAATGAACGACTCCGAGAATGGCGATGACATAAACCAGACGATGCAGTGATTGCCAGCGCGCTGCCCCGAGACGACGAACCATGGCGTTGGTTGAAGTCGCGGCAAGCGGCAACAACAGAAAGAACGCACTGAATCCCACGGTGATATAGGGGCGTTTGGCAATATCCTTGACGATTGCTTGCCAGTCGAAGAACTGATCGACGACCAGCCACGTCAGGAAATGCAGGCTTGCGTAAAAGAACACATACAGCCCCAGCATCCGGCGCAGCCGTAACAGCCACGGCATATCGAGCAGCCGGCGAAGCGGTGTCACGGCAAGCGTAATCATGAGAAATGCCAGTGTCCACCAGCCAGTCGTGTGGGTAATGAACTCGATCGGATTGGCGGTGAGGCCACCGGTAAAGCCGCGCCAGATCAGCAGCCCGAGCGGCGCCAGACACACGACAAAAGTTGCCGCCTTGA
>JBFKXV010000246.1:0-4756 GCA_041637935.1 Burkholderiales bacterium
ATGAAGACACCAAGAATCACCAAGAAATCTGATGCTGTTCATGTCGTGCTTTTATTCTTGTAACTTTGTGCCTTCGCGCCTTGGGGGTGAAAACTCTTGGGTTCCTCAGCGTCCTCCGCGTTCTCCGCGGTGAGAGCTTTTTTCGTTGGTGAACCTGAATGCATGCTCTGGAAAAAGAAACGCCCCGGAGCTTTCGCTTCCGGGGCGTTGGGTACTGCTGGCAATTCGGCCGAACTTACTTGCCGAACTCCTCAACCATCAAGAATGACCCGGTCTCAGAGCACTGCCGGCCGGTACTGCCTTGTTTGACTCTCACTGGATCACCTCCTTTCGAAATTGACACGCTGGCAGTGTAGCAGACGCCGGCAGGAAAATAGAAGTCGTGAGCAGTTCCGTCTCGGGCCTTCACGCTTGAGCAGGGTTGGCGGCGGGTGCTTCCTGAATGCCGACAGACACCGCCGTCTCGACAATCGCCCGCCAGGTGTTCTCGGGCAGCGGTATGCCGTTTCTGAGCCGCTTCTTTTTGCTGAGAGCCTCTGGCTCGCCTGGCACCAGAGTCTGGCCGCCGGGCTGCGATGGTTTAGCCTGCTTGACGAACGCAACATAGCGACTGACTTCATTGGAAAACAGCTCGTCCGGATCGACTCGCGCCGGATCGACATAAAACGAGAACATACCGTTGGTGAAACGCCGCCCCGGTTCAGTGCAGCCATTGCCCGTCAAAGCACCACCCAACATCTCGCACATCATGGCAAGACCCGAGCCTTTGTGTTCGCCGAAAGCGCGGATCGCACCCTTGCCGACGTGCGGGTCGCGTGGGCCAGTCTCATCGTACTCGCCATACAGAAGGTGCGGGTCGTTTCCTGGTTTACCGTCCGGACCGATCAGTGCGTCAGTACGAAGTTGCTTGCCGCCCTGGCTGGCCACTAGCACCTTGCCTTCCGCCACCACCGAGGTTGCAAAATCCAGAATCAGCGGGGGCGCATCCGTCACAGGCACGCCAACGCAGTACGGTGCCGTTGAAAACCGGCGCTCGTAACTGCCGAACGGCGCGACCATGACACTACCGGCGCCGTTAACGAAATGTACCGAAACAAAGCCTTCCGCGGCAGCAAGTTCGGCCCAGTCGGCAACCCGGCCAATGTGACCGGCATTGCGCAAGGCCACTGCCGACAACCCGGATTGCCGGCATTTTCCAATACCGATTTGTGTTGCCTGCAGCGCCACTGTCTGACCAAAGCCATACTTTCCGTCGACCACGGCGAGCGCGGGCGAATCGACCAGCAGTGCTACCTTCTGATCGGCAAATATGAGTTGATCGCGCATCATCTGCAGGTAGCGCGGCACCCGGATCACACCGTGACTGTCGTGCCCGGCAAGATTGGATTCCACCAGGAGACGAGCAACGAGTTCGGATTCAGTCTGCGAGCAACCAGCCTTAACAAAAATCTGCGTCACGAAATCACGCAACGCCGAAGCGTCCAGTAAAACGTTCTTGATAGTCATCATTTAACGTGCGCGTGGCCTCGCCCTTCGTCCCCTCCTTCGAGCATATCTTTGTTGAAAATTCCTGTTTCACGCCGTCCATGCGGGCGTCACCGGCGCCACTCTCCGGATATTAAGCAGAAAAGCGCTCCTGAAAACTAGCGATTCAAATCATCCAGGCCGAACCTCTCCAGTGCTTTGCCTCGGCATTTCGGCAAAGATATTTCAGCCGCTGTAATATCGGGGAACGCAAATTAACGTTGGTTAGAAACAATGAGAGAAAACAAAGTCAGAACCATACTCAAGCAAGGCGGCACGGTCGTCAACGGCTGGTTGGGGATCCCCAGTTCGATGGCAGCGGAGAACATGGCGCAAGCCAACTGGGATTCCCTCACTGTCGATCTGCAACACGGGCTGGTTGATTACCAGACGGCGATTTCAATGTTTCAGGCCATTACCACGACGCCAACGATACCACTCGCGCGCGTGCCATGGCTCGAACCCGGCATCATTATGAAACTGCTTGATGCGGGTGCCTACGGCATCGTCTGCCCGATGATCAATTCACGCGAGGAGTGCGAAGCATTTGTCGGCGCCTGTCGTTATGCGCCTGACGGATACCGCAGCTTCGGCCCGGTGCGTGCCGCGTGGTATGCCGGAGCCGATTACTGGCAACATGCCAATGAAACGGTACTGACCATGGCGATGATCGAAACCAAGAAGGCTGTGGACAGTATCGACGATATTCTCAGCGTGCCGGGGCTGGACGCAATTTATGTTGGCCCATCGGATCTTTCCTTGTCGATCGGCTGCAAGCCCGGCTTTCCGCCCGAAGACAAAGCAGTTGAGTTGATCAAGGTTATCGCAGATGCGGCCAAACGACACGGCATTTACGCTGGCATCCATTGCGGATCAACTGCAATGGGCAAGCAGATGGTCGAAATGGGTTATCAGTTCATCACCATGCTTGCCGATAATGCATTTCTTGCAGCAGCAGCTAAAAAAGCTGTCGCAGAAATGCGCGAGACGGAATCAACGTCGGCAAAACCAAGCGGGCCGTATTAGAACAACGGGCTTGTTCTCAGTCGGCTCGCTGCTGAAGTGCTGTGACGACGTCGGCGACAAATGCATGTTGCAAGAAGCGCTTCCCGTTTGGATCAACGCCGGTGCGAACGATGACGAGATCATGTCCGGGAACAACTGTGATGTACTGCCCTTTGTTGCCGGCAGTGGTGTAGGTACCCTGCGGCACGCCGGGCATTTGGTCGAGCAACCAAAACTGCGCGCCATAACCCCACTGACCCGATTGAGGCGGTCTTGCCGGGGCTGGCCTTGTGGAAAACTGTACCCATCCCTGCGGCAAAATACGCCCGCCATTCCACTCACCGTCGTTCGCGAGAAAAAGCCCGAAGCGCATCAAATCACGTGCAGTCGTATAGGTCTGGCTTGACCCTACAAAGTTTCCAAGGTGGTCGATTTCCATGCGCGTGTGATACATACCGAGCGGATGCAACAATTCGTCATAAGGAAAACGCAAGTAATCCAGATCGTTACCAATCCGGTGGCGCAGCGCGCGCAATAACAACAACGTATCGTTGTTGGCGTATTTCCAGCGTTTACCCGGTTTCGCCTCGAGCGGTGTTGTTGTCGCTGCGCTGATGACATCTTGCCCGCCAAAATAAATCGCATTTGTGTTAGAACCGCCGCTGAATAGTCCGCTCGACATCCATAGAAGATGCTTGTAAGTGATCATCTGTCGCGGATCGCCTGGATCAGCCCACTCCGGTATCGCTGCCGGGTCATCAATATTCAGTATCTGCTTGCGGTGTGCAATACCAATCAGGGCGGCCGATATACTTTTGGCAGTTGACCAGGTGCGATAACCGGAGTGAATCCCGAAGCCAGGGAAATAACGCTCGGCGATAAGCTTGCCGTCTTTTGCAATAAGAACAGCCGTGGTAACAACACCGTCCGTCGCGGCATATGCGTCCTTACTAAACGCCCGCTCGATGACAGGTTGAAGAGAGCGATAACGTGTATCCACACCGCGGGTTGGCAAATCAACGTGATCGCCGGAAGGAAATGGTAGGTCCGATACGTCGCGCGTCGTTATATCAGGGACATAAGGTAGCCTCGCAACGTCACGTGCGCTCCACTGCGGTGGCAAAAGGGTGCACCCCATGGCGTCACGAAACGCGGCTATCCGGACAATGTGTCCGGTAGCATCTGCCGCCGTGACAATGCGACGTTGTCTGTCTATAACGGGATCGGGATATCCTAGTCCCTCGACGTCGACAAGTTCGATTTTCTTTATTTCGTCAAGCGGCCGGCCGGCAAAGAAGTGGGCCGAGCAGGTGAACAGCGCACGATACCCGGCAACGATCAGTGGCTCGCTATCATCGGCAATCCCGCCGGGCCGTTGATATTGCGTCGCTGCCTGGACAGGCAAAAATACGACCGCAGCCGTTATCAGCAGCAATCGTCTCATTCGAAAGCCGCCGACAAATTAATAATCGAGCAAACCAGCGCTTCAGCCAAACGCAAATCCAAGCAATATCAGCACGATCAGGCAGGGCGCGATGAAGCGCAACAGGAACAGCCATGCGCGCCCGGCCCGTCCATCATACATTCCCGCAACGTGAAGCGCTTCCTCTCTCGACCATGTCCAGCCAACAAACAGGGCAATAAGCAACCCGCCGACGGGCAGCAGAATACTGGATGCAATGGTATCGATCGTTTGCAAAATACCCATGCCGAACAAACCGATCTCGCTCCACACTCCAAAGCCAAGCGCGGAAGGTACACCTGTGACAAAGACAGCAGCAGCAACAACAATCGCAGTACGTGTCCGAGACCATTGCAGATGGCGCATCAGTACGGCGCACGGTACCTCGAGGATTGAAACGGCCGAAGTCAGCGCCGCCATTCCCAGCAGCACAAAAAACGTCACCGCGACTAACCTGCCGCCGGGCAACAGATTGAACACCTCCGGCAACGTGACGAAAGCCAACGCGGGGCCGTGCGCGGGGTCGAGCCCAAATGCAAATACCGCAGGGAATATCGCCAGACCAGCGACGATGGCAAACAGCGTGTCGCCGGTGGCAACCGTGACGGCCGCCGGTGCCAGCTTCTGGTCCGCCGTCGTGTAACTGCCGTAGGTCAACAGCGCGCCGGCGCCAATGCCCATCGAAAAGAACGCCTGGCCGAGCGCCGCAAGATAGACACCGGGTTGCGACAGCGCCGCCCAATCGGGACGGAACAGGAACGCCAG